>JAGRHA010000035.1 GCA_020445205.1 Gammaproteobacteria bacterium | reverse complement strand
TGGGGACGTGCCGTGATGCGGCGTGGCGACGGCAGCAGCAGTCACAACCTGTTCGGCATCAAGGCCGATCGGCGTTGGGATGGCGAACGCGTCAACACGAGCACTTTGGAATACCGCGATGGTGTCGCCTTGCGAACCCATGCGGATTTCCGCGCTTACGGTTCGTTCGATGAAAGCTTCTCCGACTACGTCGACTTCGTGCAGCGCAATCCGCGCTATCGCGAGGCATTGCAGAACACCGATGATCCAGCGGCATACTTCGGCGCACTACAGCGTGCCGGCTACGCGACCGATCCGGCATATGCCGAAAAGATCGAGCGCATCCTCGACGGCGAGCCGATGCGTCGCTTCAAGCAGCCAGCGGGGGAGGGCGTACGGGACACCTGAAACGGGTAAACCGGCGGAATCATTATGGCCAGCATCATCAATACCGGCATCAGCGCACTGAACGCGTTCAAGCGCCAGCTTGAAACGACCGGGCACAATATCGCGAACGTCAACACGGAAGGCTACAGCCGGCAGAGCGTGCAGTTCGCCACGCGACCGCCGCAGTCGACGGCGCAGGGACAGATCGGTTCCGGTGTCGACGTCGCCTCCGTCTACCGCAACTACGATCAGCACCTGGCGACCCGCGTACGCGACTACACGTCGAGCTACGAGGAGTTCAACGTCTACCAACAGCGTGCGAGCCAGATCGACAACGTCGTCGCCGATGCGTCGGCGGGACTCAGCGACACTCTGCAGCAGTTCTTTGCCAGCGTGAACGACGTCGCCGATGATCCGACCTCGATCCCGGCGCGTTCGGTGATGCTCAATCGTGCCGATCAGCTGACCGACCGCTTCAACGCGTTGAATCGCTGGTTCGAGGATATTCGCAACCAGGTCAACAGCGATCTCGACCGCGAGGTCAACGAGATCAACGCACTTGCGCAGTCGCTCGCAGACGTCAATTCGCGGATCGGCACGTTCAACGGCGCCGTCGGCGGTATCCCCAACGACATTCTCGATGAACGTGACAAGCTCATCGACGAACTCAGTCACTACACCAACGTCACCACGTTGCAGCAATCCGATGGCAGCATGAACGTGTTTGTCGGTACCGGGCAGGCTCTCGTCGTCGGCACCAACTACAGCCGACTCGCCGTGGTGAACAACCCGCAGGCAACCGACCACAAGGAAATCGTGATCCAGCAGTCCGGGGTCACGGTGAACGTGACGTCGCAGATGACCGGCGGCAGCCTGGGCGGCCTGATGCGGTTCCGCAACGAAGTGCTCGACGAGTCGCAGAATGCACTCGGGCGCATGGCGATTGGCATCGCGAGCTTTTTCAACGGCGAACACCGCACCGGTCTCGATCTCGACGGACAGCTCGGTGGCGACTTTTTCGCCATGGCGTCGCCCCAGGTACTTGCTCCGGCGAGCAACGCGGGCAGTGTCAGTGTGGGATTCGACGATCCCGCCGATCTGACCACGCACGAATATCAACTCGATTTCAATGGTGCGACCTGGTCGCTGACCGACCTCAACAGCGGTGGCAGTGTCACGATGACGGGCGCCGGTACGGCAGGCAATCCGTTCGTGGCGGACGGCATGAGCATTGTCGTCGGTGCCGGTGCGGCCGCCGGTGACACCTATCTGCTGCGACCCACGCGCGCGGGTGCGAACGATATCGATCTGCTCGTCAGCAACGCGCGCGACATCGCCGCCGCCGATGTCGTCAGCACGAGCAATGGGGCCGCCAATACGGGCACGGGCAGCATCGGCGCCGGTGCGCTGACGACGCGCAGCGGCAACACCAAACTCGCATCGATGGCACCGTCGTCGATCACGCTGACGTACCAGGCCGGTAATCAGCTTGCGCTGACGACGGCTCCTGCCGGCACGCAGTTCGTCGATGCCAACGGCGCGGCGCTTGCCTCTCCGGTTGCCTTCGTCAGCGGCCAGACGTATCGCGTGAGTATCCCGAACCTCGGTGTCTTCGATTTCGAGATGACCGGCAACCCGGCGGCCAATGACACGTTCACGCTCGCCGACAACACGGGTGGTGTGGGTGACAACCGCAATGCACGCCGCCTTGCCGATATGCAGAACACGGATCTCATGCTCGGAGGTACGGCGAGCTTCGCCGACACCTATGGTGCCCTGATTGCCGATGTCGGTACCAAGACGCACCAGGCCAATAACAACGCCACAGTGCAGCAACATCTGCTGGGACAGGCTGAGGCGGCGAAGTCGGAGGTGTCGGGCGTGAATCTCGATGAGGAAGCTGCCGATCTCGTGCGCTTCCAACAGGCCTATCAAGCCGCAGCCCAGGTGATCAGCGTCGCCAACAGCTTGTTCGACTCGCTGCTCGGTGCCGTACGGAGGTAGCCATGCGCATCTCGACCACTCAGTTGTTCACGCAGGGCGTCGACGCCATGCTGGACAAACAGCGCCAGATCAGCGAGACCGAACTTCAGGTCGCGACGGGCAAGCGCATTCTGCGGCCGTCGGACGACCCGTCGGCCGCGGTGCGTGTACTCGACCTCAGCGAGGCGCAGCAACGTCTGGCGCAGTACCAGCGCAACGCCGATG
>JAGRHA010000295.1 GCA_020445205.1 Gammaproteobacteria bacterium | reverse complement strand
CAGCGGCAGCCCGGATGACGTGGCCACGTTCGGTGTCGGCGCCACCTTCGTCTCGTCGACCAACACACCCGCGGATACCGTGTACCAGGTCGTGAAGGCGGTATTCGAGAACTTCGACGATTTCCGCAAACTGCATCCGGCATTCGGGAACCTCAAAAAAGAGGAAATGGTCAAGGATGGCCTGTCGGCCCCGCTGCATGACGGCGCCGCCAAGTACTACAAGGAAGCCGGTCTGATGTAGGCCGGCATCCCGCCCGGGCCATGTCCCGGGCATGGTACGGGCGGGAAGCGTGACAACCATCGCGGCCGCGCCTCGGCGACGGTCGCGCGCCGCCGCCCCGGCATCGCCGGGGGCAGCGGCACACCCAGAGGAGCGCGTGCCGTGAATAAAGAACAATCCACCGGCGGCGAAGTCGATGCCCAGGATCTCGTCGCCGAGGCCGATACCGGCGCCCGCCATCCGGGCGGCATGCCTGGCAAGGTACTGTTCGGCGTCCCCGTCGCCTGGTCGTTGTTTCAACTCTGGTATGCGTCGCCGCTGCCTTTCCTGTTCGGCTTCGGCGTGTTCAACAACACCGAGGCGAGGTCGATCCATCTCGCATTCGCCATCTTCCTCGCCTTCACCGCATTCCCGGCGCTCAAGCGCTCCCCGCGCGACTACATCCCCATCCAGGACTGGATCTTCGCGATCGTCGGCGCATTGAGCGCCGCCTACATCTACCTGTTCTATGCGGAGCTGTCTGCCCGCTCCGGCGCACCGACCACGACCGACCTGGTCGTCGCCGTGTGCGGCATGCTGTTGCTGCTCGAAGCGACCCGGCGCGCACTCGGCCCACCGCTCATGGTGGTCGCGATCGTGTTTCTCACCTACACCTTCGCCGGGCCCTACATGCCCGACGTAATCGCACACAAAGGACAGAGCCTGCACAAGGTGATGTCGCACCAATGGCTGACGACCGAAGGGGTGTTCGGTATCGCCCTCGGCGTGTCGACGAGTTTCGTGTTCCTGTTCGTGCTGTTCGGCGCACTGCTCGAGCAGGCCGGCGCCGGCAACTATTTCATCAAGGTTGCGTTCGCGTTGCTCGGCCACATGCGCGGTGGACCGGCCAAGGCAGCCATCGTCGCCTCGGCCACCACCGGCCTGATCTCCGGCTCGTCGATCGCCAACGTCGCCACGACCGGCACCTTCACGATTCCCCTCATGAAGCGTGTCGGCTTCCCCGGCACCAAGGCCGGCGCAGTCGAGGTCGCCGGCTCGACGAACGGCCAGCTCACGCCGCCGGTCATGGGGGCAGCCGCTTTCCTGATGATCGAGTACGTCGGCATTTCCTACATCGAGGTCATCAAACACGCGATCCTGCCGGCCGTGATCTCGTACATCGCGCTCGTCTACATCGTTCACCTCGAGGCACTCAAGGCCGACATGAAGGGCCTGCCAAAGCGGTCACACTCGACAATTGCGCAGAAGCTCATGACGTTCGCTTTCGTCATCGTCGGTATGTGCGTGATCGGGCTCGCGACTTACTATGGCATCGGCTGGATCAAGGATGTCGCGGGCGACGCGGCGATCTACATCGTCGGCGTGCTGGTCGCTGCGGCTTACGTCGCGCTGCTGTGGTTCGCCACACGCTACCCCGAACTCGAAATGGACGATCCGAACGATCCGATCCTCGAGCTGCCCGAAACCGGACCAACGGTCAAAGCAGGGTTGTATTTCCTGCTGCCGATCGTCGTGCTCATGTGGTGCCTGATCGTAGAACGTTTCTCGCCCGGGCTATCCGCGTTCTGGGCGACGGTGCTCATGCTCATCATCGTGCTGACGCAGCGACCATTGCTGGCGATTTTCCGCGGACAACGCACCGATGGTCAGATCCGGCGGGGATTCGACGAGTGCATCACGGGTCTCGGCCACGGTGCTCGCAACATGATCGGCATCGGTGTTGCGACGGCCGCGGCCGGCATCATTGTCGGCACGATCACTCTGACCGGGATAGGCCAGGTCATGATCGAGTTCGTCGAATTCATTTCCGGCGGCAACCTGATGGCCGCCCTGATCTTCACCGCGGCCATCTGCATCGTGCTCGGCATGGGCCTGCCAACGACTGCCAACTACATCGTGGTGTCCAGTCTCATGGCGCCCGTCGTGGT
>JAGRHA010000294.1 GCA_020445205.1 Gammaproteobacteria bacterium | reverse complement strand
CCGGTTGATCCCGGCGATCTGCAGGGTCAGTGCGTCGATGCGTTGCGCCGTGGCGGCGTAGGTCTCGATTACCTCGATCTCCGACGCCGACTGGATCTGTGCGAGCGTTACCTCGACCTTCTCCTCGAAGCCGATCCATGCGGAGACCAGGGTGGTCAGCAACACCGCGGCCAAAACGCCGGGAACACGCGGCGTCAGCCGTTTCATGCCGACGATCAGGGCGAAGGCGGCTGCGGCAAAGGCCAAGGTCGGCCAGTGGCTGACGCCAATCTGGCCGACCACGCCCCACAGGTCGGCAAGGTAGAAGTCCGAGCGAGGGAAGGGCACGCCGATGATCTTGCTCAACTGCGACAGCCCGATGATCAGGGCGGCAGCATTGGTGAAGCCGACGATGACCGGACTCGACAGCAGGTTGACGATGGCGCCGAGTTTGAACAGGCCCAGCCCGAGACGCAGCATGCCGACCATGAGTGCCAGCATGATCGACAGCTGAATGAAGTCAGCACTCCCAGGTGTCGCGAAAGGGATCAACGCCGCTGCCGACATCAGCGACAGCATGGCCACGGGGCCTGTGTGCAGCTGGCTCGACGATCCCCAGAGCGAAGCCACGATCACGGGCACGAACGAGGCGTAGAGTCCGTACACCACGGGCAGGCCGGCGAGCTGGGCGTACGCCATACTTTGCGGCACGAGGATCAAGGCGACGGTGATACCGGCGATCAGATCGGCGCGCACGCTCGCGCGGCTCATCGGAAACCAACGCAGGAACGGCAGCACGGATTGTAGATGGCTCATGGCAAGACTCTCGCGGCCACACTGCCGGCCGCGGGCGAACCCTGCGTCGGTGGGTGAAACATCCGCGAATGGTAAGAATCCGCCCGGCATCGCACCATTCGACAAAGCAAAGCCCTGCCATAGATGTTTGCCTATGTCTGCGAGAGCCATCCATTGGCACGGTAGCGTCCACTACTGTGCCGGCCGTGACTCATGTGCGGTCACCGATCTCGTCCAGCGGCATGGGTCTCGCCACCCAGAAGCCCTGCACGTAGTCGATTCCCAATTTACTGACGTACTCGTGTATCGCGGCTGTTTCCACATACTCGGCGACCGTTTGCTTGCCGAGGATTTTCGCGATATCGATGATGCTGGCGACGAGCCGTGAATCGAACGGGTCGTCGCAGACATGGCGAACGAAAGAGCCATCGATCTTGATGAAGTCGACCGGCAGGTTCTTGAGGTAAGAGAACGACGACATGCCGGTTCCGAAATCATCGAGTGAGAAACGCACGCCCCTGGCGCGCATGCGTTCGACGAATTCTTTGGCACGTGCGATGTTGCCGATCGCCGCCGTTTCGGTGACCTCGAAGCAGATCTTTCTGCAGGCCGCGGGGTAGCGCCGCATGCTGTTCTCGATGTGGTCGAGGTGTTCGAGATTGCTGAGTGTCTGCCCTGAGAGGTTGATCGCGGCCATCGACAGGTTTTGCAGATGTTCCGGGCGCTGTGCGAGCCAGCTCAGGTAGCTGTCGACAACCCAGCGGTCGATACTGGGCATGAGATCGAAGCGCTCGGCGGCCGGCATGAAGGCCCCCGGAAGCAGCAGCGTGCCGTCTGCATCGT
>JAGRHA010000293.1 GCA_020445205.1 Gammaproteobacteria bacterium | reverse complement strand
TCGCCGCGCGCCATCGTCCATGTCACTCGATGACATCGGTGAGCAGCGCGGCGAGCGGCGCGAACCGCGCGCCGAATCGCAGCCGGAAAGCGTCCCGGCAATGGCTATCGACGATGTGGCAAGTGATGAATCGATCAGCGACGGCGACCCACGCGATGCCATCGCCGAGCGCCCGCGGCAGGTGCGCGAGTCCCCGGCGTGGCAGCCTGACAGCACGGCGGCCGACCCGCAGTTCACCATGGATCTGAGTTTTGACGCCCACGGTGATAGCGATTACCTCAGTATCGATCCGGCGTTGCTCGACGAGGTCGAGCGCAAACTCATCGTATTCAACGTCGTGGCCGGTAGCAGTCACTTCGGTGGCGCCGCCATCGCTAAGGCTTGTGCGGCTTGCGGGCTCGTTGCCGGTGAGATGGATATCTACCATTACCAGGATCCGCGCAGCGGCAAGGTCCTGTTCAGCCTTGCCAGCATGGTCGAGCCGGGCACGTTTCCATGGACAGACATGAAGGCATTCAGCACCCCGGGTCTGTCGATGTTCACGCAGTTGCCCGGAGCACGGGATGGTGTCGAGATCTTCGACACCATGCTCAAAGCCGCCCGTCAATTGGCGTCGCTGCTGCAGGGTGAGGTGCAGGACGAGCGCCACAACAAGCTCACGGGACAGATGGAAAAGCACTTGCGCGAATCTGTCGTCGAACACCGTCGCCGTTTGCGCTTGTTGCGGGGCCGCCGTTGAACAAGTCAGCGGCCGCGAAGCGGCTTGCCGAACTGCGCGAGCAGATCGCTCACCACGACTATCGATACTATGTCCTCGACGAGCCCGAGGTGCCGGACAGCGAATACGATCGCCTGTACCGCGAGCTGCGCGAGATCGAGCACCAGCATCCCGACCTGATCACATCGGATTCGCCGACCCAGCGCGTCGGCGGCGCGCCGCTGGCCGCGTTCGACGAAGTCGAACATCGTGTGCCGATGTTGTCGCTCGACAACGCGCTGACGGCCGAGGCCATGGTCGAGTTCGACCGTCGCGTGCGCGAGCGTCTCGGGCGCGACGGGCCTATCGTCTACGCAGCCGAGCCGAAGCTGGACGGGCTCGCCATCAGCCTGCGTTACGAGAACGGCCTGCTGGTCCAGGCGGCTACGCGAGGCGACGGCCGCCACGGCGAAAACGTGACACAGAACGTCCGCACGATCGGTGGCGTTCCCCTGCGTCTGCACGGCAAAGACTGGCCGGCCGTGGTCGAAGTGCGGGGCGAGATCTTCATGCCGAAAAAGGGTTTTGATGCGCTGAACGAACGCCAGCGCACAGCCGGTGAGAAGCTGTTTGCCAATCCGCGTAATGCGGCGGCAGGCAGCCTGCGCCAACTCGATCCCGCGGTCACGGCGAAGCGGCCGCTCGCGTTGTTCTGTTACGGCGTTGGCGAGGTGGCGCCGCAGGCAATGGCGCAGACCCACAGCGCCAATATGGCGATCCTCGCGCGCTGGGGGCTGCCAGTATCGCCTGAGTTGAAGGTGCTGCAAGGACTCGCGGCATGCGACGGCTATTTCGACGACATCGGCAGGCGGCGGGCGCAATTGCCGTACGACATCGACGGTGTCGTGTTCAAGGTCGATGCCGTCGCCGATCAGCAGGCACTCGGGTTCGTGGCGCGCGCGCCGCGTTGGGCGATCGCACGCAAGTTTCCGGCGCAGGAAGAGCTGACCGTGGTCGAGGCGATAGAGTTCCAGGTGGGGCGCACGGGTGCGCTGACGCCGGTCGCGCGGCTACAGCCGGTGTTTGTCGGCGGCGTCACCGTGAGCAACGCCACGTTGCACAACATGGACGAGATCGCGCGCAAGGACGTGCGTGTCGGCGACACGGTGTTCGTACGGCGCGCGGGTGACGTCATTCCCGAGGTCGTGCGTGTGCTCCCCGAGCGTCGTCCCGCGGGCACGGTGGCGGTGCGCATGCCGACGCATTGTCCCGAGTGCGGATCCGAAGTCGTCAGGCCCGAGGGTGAGGCCGTCGCACGTTGCAGCGGCGGTTTGTTTTGCCCGGCGCAGCGCAAGGAAGCGATAAAACATTTTGCCTCGCGACGCGCGATGGACATCGAAGGCCTGGGTGACAAACTGGTCGAACAACTCGTCGACCATGCGCTGATCAGGGACCCCGCCGATCTGTTCGGGCTCGACGTCGACACGCTTGCGGGCCTCGATCGCATGGGTCAGAAGTCGGCGCAGAATCTGGTCGAGGCATTGGACAAGGCGCGCGAGACGTCGCTGCCACGCTTCCTGTACGCGCTCGGCATCCTCGGTATCGGGGAGACGATCGCGGCAACCGTCGCCACGGCATGCGGTACGCTGGATGCGGTGATGCAACTGCGCTTGTCGAACCTGGTTGACATCAAACCTTCACAGGCGGCCCGTCTGCACGAGTTGCTCGCGTCACGTGAGGACCAGGATACCGCGATGGTCGAATTTGCCGACCTGCCGGGCGCGAAGTGGTTCACCCATGTCCATGCGGCGATGCTCGCAGAACGTTTTGCCACCGTGGCCGATGCCGTCGCCGCCGGCGCCGAGGCCCTTGCAAATACCGCGAACATCAAGATCGAGGGTGTCGGCGACGTCCTCGCCGAAAAGCTGGTGACGTTCTTTCGCCAGGTACACAACGCCGAGGTCATCGAGAAGTTGCGCAACGCTGGCGTCAACTGGCCCGAAAACTTGCCCGCCCGTGATGTCGGTTCATCGCCACTGAGTGGCAAGACGTTCGTATTGACCGGCACGCTTTCGCAGCCACGTGACCAGATCAAGGAACAGCTGCTGTCACTCGGGGCCAAAGTCTCCGGCAGTGTGTCGAAGAAGACGGATTTCGTCGTTGCCGGTGCCGAGGCGGGTTCCAAGCTGGCGAAAGCGGAAGCCTTGGGGGTGCCCGTGCTCGACGAAGCGGCATTGCAGCGTCTGCTCGCCGGCGGGGATGCGATGTCACTCTGACCGGTTTCGGTGCGTGTTGCACTGCGATCGGGCGTGTTGGCTGCAGAAACAATGGACGTGGCGCCGTCGACGCTGCCTAACAGGGTGCGCCTTGACGCTGGGGGAGGGGAAGGACACACTCGGGCAGTCGGTCAGTCGATTGGCCGCACGACCGGCCACCGATTGGCATGGTCGTTGAATCGAAATAGAAGAATTCCTTGTCGCCCGGAGGACAATCGAAATGTACAAAAAGTGGATGGCCGGCCTCGGTGCCGGGTTGATCGTTGCTGCGTCGGTGCAGGCGGGTCCTACCCTCGAAGCCGTTAAGAAGAAAGGCTTCGTGCAGTGCGGGGTGAGTACCGGACTGCCAGGATTCTCGGCCGCGGACGACACAGGAAAGTTCACGGGTATCGACGTCGACATGTGCCGCGCCGTTGCCGCGGCGATCTTTGGTGACGCGGACAAGGTCAAGTACACACCGCTGACAGCGAAAGAGCGCTTCACCGCGCTGCAGTCGGGCGAGATCGACATGCTGCCGCGCAACACCACTTGGACCTACACGCGCGACACGTCGTTGGGTCTCAACTTCACGGGTGTGAATTATTACGATGGCCAGGGATTTCTGGTCACGCGCAACCTTGGCGTGAAGAGCGCGCTGGAAATGGACGGTGCTTCGTTCTGCATCCAGGCCGGTACCACAACCGAGCTCAATCTCGCCGACTATTTCCGCAGCAACAAGATGCAGTACACGCCGATCACGTTCGACACGTCCGATCAGACGATCAAGGCGTTCGAGGCTGGTCGCTGCGACGCCTTGACCTCCGACCAGTCGCAGCTCTACGCCCTGCGCATCAAGTTGCAGGATCCGAGCAGTGCCATGGTGCTGCCCGAAGTCATCTCGAAAGAGCCTCTCGGTCCGGTGGTTCGCCAGGGTGACGACGAGTGGTTCAATATCGTGAAATGGTCGCTGTACGCCATGATCAATGCGGAAGAGTTGGGCGTGACGTCGGCCAACGTCGATACGATGAAGGGCTCGACCACGGATCCGAACGTGCGCCGTCTGCTTGGCCTCGAGGGTGTGAAGGGCGAATGGATGGGACTGCCTGACAACTGGGGCTACAGCATCATCAAGATGGTGGGCAACTATGGCGAAGCGTTCGAGCGCAACGTCGGAATGGGCAGCCCGCTGGGCATCTCCCGTGGCCTCAACGCGCTGTGGAGCAAAGGCGGGATTCAGTACGCACCGCCGGTCCGCTGACGGCACAGACGTCCGAGCGGTCCCGCTTCCCGTGGTTATGCCGGCCCGGGGAGCGGGTTGACTCACTACAAGAGCACACAGTGCCGATCCACCCATGACATCTGACGAATCCGAAACCGTATCGACGACGAAGGTGCCTTTGTGGCGCCAGCCGGTATTTCGCGCGGTTCTCTTCCAGGTGCTCCTGGTTCTGGGCATCCTGGCATTCGGTGGTTTTCTGCTCGATAACACGCTGCGCAACATGGAGCAGCGTGGCATCACCACCGGTTTTGGTTTCCTCTCCAATGAGGCGGGTTTCGGCATTCTGCAGTCGTTGATTGCGTACGATGAAACCTACACCTACGGACGCACCTTCCTCGTCGGTCTGCTCAACACGCTGCTGGTGGCAGGGCTCGGTATCGTGTTCGCAACCCTGCTCGGCTTTTTTATCGGCGTGGCGCGCCTGTCGCACAATTGGCTCGTGGCGCGACTCGCCACGATCTACATAGAGGCATTCCGCAACATACCGCTGCTGTTGCAGATCATGTTCTGGTATTTCGCGGTGTTACGGCCATTGCCAGGCCCACGCCAGAGTCTCGGCATGGGCGACAGCGTGTTTCTCAACAATCGCGGCCTGTTCCTGCCGAAACCCGTCGCCGATGACGGCTTTGGTGTGGTCCTCGTGGCGCTGATGATCGCGCTGGTCGCGGTGTTCCTGATGGTTCGCTGGGCGCGTCGCCGGCAAGAAGAGACCGGAAGGCAGTTCCCGGTTGTATCGCTGGGGTTGTTGGTCGTCGTCGGCCTTCCGCTGCTGGTGTTCTGGCTTTCCGGAAAACCGATGCACTGGGAATATCCGGAACTCAAGGGTTTCAACTTCCGTGGTGGTCTCGAAGTCATCCCGGAGCTCGCAGCCCTGGTGCTCGCACTGAGTATCTATACTGGGGCGTTCATCGCCGAAGCGGTGCGGTCGGGCATCCAGGCCGTCAGTCATGGACAGACCGAGGCTGCGTTCGCGTTGGGATTGCGACCACGGGTGACGTTGAAGCTCGTCATCATCCCGCAGGCGATGCGCGTGATCATTCCACAGCTCACGAGCCAGTACCTGAACCTGACCAAGAACTCGTCGCTGGCGACCGCGATCGGCTATCCCGATCTCGTCAATGTGTTCGCCGGCACCACGCTGAACCAGACGGGGCAGGCGGTGGAGGTGATCGCGATGACGATGGGCGTCTATCTGTTGATCAGCCTTGTGATTTCGATGTTCATGAACTGGTACAACAAGCGCAAATTGCTCGTCGAGAGGTGATCGGATGACCACGCACGTGCCACACCCTGATCTTCCGCCACCGAGCACTTCGGTGGGCGTCGTCGGCTGGCTGCGCGCTAACCTGTTCTCTTCGTGGCTCAATTCGATCCTCACGCTGTGCGCGTTCTATGTGCTGATGGTCTCCATCCCGCCGCTGGTCGAGTGGGCGATTATCAATGCCCATTGGCTCGGCGATTCACGCGCTCCCTGCGATGCCGACAAGAGCGGTGCGTGCTGGGTATTCGTCAACGTGCGCATGGATCAGTTCATGTATGGACTTTATCCGGAGGCGGAGTACTGGCGGATCAACCTTGCCGGCGTGCTGCTCGTCGCGCTGATGGTGCCTTTGTTCGTCAAGCGCTTTCCCTGGAAGCCGCAGCTGGGTTTGTTCATCCTCGTGGGCTACCCGATCATCGCGTACTTCCTGTTCGCCGGTGGCGTGTTCGGCCTGCCGGATGTCGAGACGAGTCGTTGGGGTGGCCTGACGCTGACCCTGATCCTGTCGTCCGTCGGCATGGCGGCTTCGTTCCCGCTGGGCATCCTGCTCGCACTGGGGCGGCGCTCGACGATGCCGATCGTCAAGGCCGTGTCCGTGGTGTTCATCGAGTTCTGGCGCGGTGTCCCGCTGATCACCGTGCTGTTCATGTCCTCGGTCATGCTGCCCTTGTTCCTGCCGGAGGGCACCCATTTCGACAAACTGCTGCGCGCCATGATCGGTATTGCCCTGTTCCAGTCGGCGTACATGGCCGAGGTTGTGCGTGGTGGTCTGCAGGCGATTCCGAAGGGGCAATACGAGGCGGCGCAGGCGCTGGGCCTGAC
>JAGRHA010000292.1 GCA_020445205.1 Gammaproteobacteria bacterium | reverse complement strand
GCTGCCCATGCCGAGCCGCTGGAAAAGATCGCCATCCAGCTGAAGTGGAAGCACAGCTTTCAGTTTGCCGGTTATTACGCCGCGATCGAGCAGGGCTTCTATCGTGATGCCGGTCTCGAGGTGTCGCTACGCGAGTTGGATTTCGACAAGGACTATGTCGAACAGGTGGTTGCCGGTGAGGCCGAATACGGCATCTCGGACAGCAGCCTGTTGGTTCACAAGCTGCGTGGAAAGCCTGTCGTTCTCGTCAACCAGATTTTTCAGCATTCGCCGCTGGTATTCATGACACTGCGCGCGTCAGGCATCGTCAGCCCTTACGAGATGGTGGGAAAACGCGTTTCGTTCACCACGACCGGCTACAACGGCGCACCGCTCAATGCCACATTGCTCGCCACGCTCGGCGACAACTACGCCATCAATGAAGTGCCATTCTCCGAATCGGCCTATCAAGACCTCATCGACGGCAAACTCGATGTGGTGTCCGCATACTCGACGGCGCAACCCTTCCTGTTCAAGGAGGACGGCATCGACGTCAACGTCATCAATCCGCAGTCATACGGCATTGACTTCTACGGCGACAACATCTTCACGACACTCGACGAGTACCGCACGCATCCGGAGCGCGTGAAGCGCATGAGCGAGGCCACCCTCAAGGGCTGGCGCTATGCGCTCGATCACATCGAAGAAATGGTACAGCTGATCCACAAGAAGTATGCACCGGACCTGTCACTGGCGTTTCTCCGCAACGAGGCACATGGTACGCGAGAGGTGATCCTGCCGAACCTCGTCGAACTCGGCTCGGTCGACCCCAAGCGCTACAAACAGATCGCATTGACGTACAAACGCCTCGGCGTCACGTCAGGTTCGACGATCGATGCGACATTCTTCTATTCGCCGGCGCTGAAGGTCGAGCCACAGGTGGAGCTCACCTCGACCGAACGCAACTGGCTTGCAGAGCACCCGAAGATCATCGCCGGTGGCGAAGCAAGCTGGGCCCCGTTCGACTTTGTCGACGACAACGGAAGATACACCGGCATCGCGCGTGACTATCTGGAACTGATCAGCGAGAAGACCGGTCTGCACTTCGAGTTCAATGTCGATAGCTGGGAGAAGCAGCTCGAAAAACTGCGCAACAAGAAGATCGACCTGCTGACGGCGGCGAACTACACCGAAGAGCGCTCCGACTACGCCATCTATTCGAAGCCCTATTTCGAAGCGATCGACTATTTCTTCGTCCGCGACGACATCCCCGTACGCGAGCTTGCGGATCTCGATGGCCTGCGTGCAGCAGTACCCCGCGGCTATGCGCAGCTCACCATCCTGCGTGAGCATTTTCCCGCCATCAAGATCATCGAGGTCGACACGCTTGATGACGCGATCGACGCCGTATTGCAACGCAAAGCGGATGTTCTGTTCGATGCGTACGCGACCGTGTCATACCTGCTTAAACGCCTTGGCGTAAGCACCATCGTGCCGTTCGCGCGACCGCTCCAGCTCGAGCCTTCGCGCCTGCACTTCATTTCACGCAACGACGAGCCCGAACTGGCTTCCATCCTGCAGAAGGGCATGGATGCCATATCCATCACCGAGAAGCATACGATACAGAATCGCTGGCTGGGTTCGATTCACTCGGGTAAGCCGTCGAAACTCGACATGACGGAAGAAGAGCGCCAATGGCTGCGCTCGCACCCGAGAATCGTCGTCCGCGCCGACCGTTACTGGCCACCCTATACCTTCGTAGACGACAACGGAGACGCACAGGGCCTGAGCAACGACATTCTGAATCTGCTGGCAGAGCGCCTCGGTATCAAGATCGAACGTGTCTACGACGACTGGAGCACGGCCCTGCGCAAGATCGAGACTCGGCAGGTCGACGTGCTCAACGATATCGCCATCACCCCCGATCGCGAGCGCTACATTCTGTACACCGAGCCTTACATCTCGCCCAAGTACGCGGTGTTCACGCGCAAGGATTCGACGCCCATCAACAGCATGAGCGATCTCGCCGAAAAGACGATCGTCGTCGAAAACCGGTTCCGCATGCACGAGCTTCTGCAGAGCGATTATCCCAAGATCAAGCTGCTCGTGGTCGACACCACGGCAGATGCCCTGCGCGCGCTGTCCTTCGGTCGCGCAGACGCCTACATCGGCAACCAGGGCATCGTGAACTGGATCGCCGAGCGCCTTGTTCTCACCAACATCAAGATCGCTTACGCACCCCCTGAGCTCGGTTATTCCGACCTGCGCTTCGGCGTGCGTAAAGACTGGCCGGAGCTGCGCAGTCTGCTCGACAAGGCACTCGCTTCGATCACCGATGTCGAGATGGCGCAGCTGCGCCGCCGCTGGATAGGCGTATCCGTGCAGTCGGATGCCAACAAGGTACTGCTGTCATCGACCGAACGCAAATGGCTCGATGCACATTCGACAATTCGATTCACGGGAGACCCGAATTGGCTGCCGTATGAGGCCGTGGACGACAAGGGCAACTACGTCGGCATCGTCGCGGAGCACCTGAAACTGATAGAGGCACAACTCGGTATCCGCTTCGAGTACGTGCCGACCAAGACATGGAGTCAGTCCGTGGCGATGGCGGCACGTGGCGATGTCGACCTGATCTCCGAGACCGACAACTCCGACCTGCGCCGGCAACTCACGTTCACCACGCCGTACCTCATGAGCCCCGTGGTCATCGTGATGCAGGACAATGCCGACTATGTCGACGGCATCGATGCAATCGCTGACCGACGTATAGCGGTGATTCGCGACTACGGCTATGTGCCGGACATCCAGCGCAAGTACCCGGACCTCAATTACGTCCTGGTCGACACCATCCAGGAGGCGCTCACAGCGGTGTCGACAGGGGCCGCCGACGCGTTGCTCGCAACGCTCGCACAGGCGAGCTATCACATCGCCGCCATGGGCATAAACAACATCCGCATCGTCGGCAAGACCGAGTTCGACACACGCCTCGCCTTCGGTGTGCAACGCACGCTGGCACCACTCGTGCCGCTACTCAACCGCGCCCTAGCGGCAATCAGCAAGGGGGATCAGCAGCGTATCCTCGATAACTGGGGACCCAGCAAGTTCGCGGAACAGATCGACTATCAGCACCTTCGCACGGTCATGATCGTTGCCGTGGCCCTGGTCGGGGTGTCACTGCTGTGGATCTACACCATCGCACGGCAGAAGCGACGCCTGCGGATCAGCGAGGAACGCCACCAGTCGGCAATGGACGCGGTGTCGGAAGCGGTATGGGAGTGGAACATCGTCACCGGTGAACGGCACTTCAGCAGTGGTTTCTTCACCAATCTCGGTTATGCCGTCGACGAGATCCCGGTTACCGACACCGCGTGGTCCGCTTTCCTGCACCCGGACGACCGGCAACAATTCTACGAAGCGACACGGCAATCGAGCAAGAAACGTGGCGCCAACGCACAACCGCTGTCGCTGAAGTTCAGGGTACGACGGCACGGTGGCGGCTATGTCTACGTGGAATCGCGCGGTCGGGTCGTCGAGTGGGATCGGCAAGGCAATCCGCTGATTCGGCGCGGCGTGATCCGCGACGTCAACGATGCGCATGTGCAGGCCGAACGCCTGCGCCTCAGTGAGGAACGCTTCCAGCTCGCGATGGACGCCGCACGCGTTGGCCTCTGGGACTGGGATGCACGCTCGGGTGAGACCTATTTCAGCCCATTGTGGATGGGGATGCTGGGTTACGGCCACCACGAGCTCGCGCACAACTTCGATACCTTCTGCGACCTCCTGCATCCCGACGATCGCGAGGAGACCCTGGCGAATAACGAGCGCATGCTCAATGACCCGGGCGCGAGCTACGAACAGGAGTTCCGGCTGCGCGCGAAAGACGGTAGCTACCGCTGGATCCTGTCACGCGGCCACGTGTTCTCCCGTGACAGTGACGGCAAGGCGCTGCGCGCCCTCGGCATTCATTCGGACATCACGCGCCGTAAAGAGACCGAGTTGCACGTACGGCAACTCAACCAGAGTCTGCAGTCCGCCAATCGGCGTTTCGCGATGGCGGCACGCGCGATCTCGCTCGGGGTGTGGGAGCGCGTTACCGACGGCAGCGACCGCCTGCGCTTCGATGACCGTCTGCTGGAGATCTACGGATTCGACAAACGTGAATATGTCAGCGTGCGCGAGTGGTTGAAGCGCGTCCACCGTGATGACCGTCGTTTGGTGGCGGAGGGTTTGCGCAAAGTGATTGCGGAAGGTGGCGACGCACACTCGGACTTCCGTGCTTACCGCACGGATGGCGAAATGCGTTACATCTATGCCGCCGTGACCGCGGTCCCCGGTGTCGCTGGCGAACCGGCGCACCTGTTCGGCGTCAACTGGGACATCACCGACCGCAAAGTCGCCGAGGAGAACGTCAAGATCTTCCGCCGCTTTGCAGAAAAATCGAGCGTCGGCTTCGGCATGGCGACGATGGATACCAGCATCTCGTACATGAACGAGACACTGCTGGATATGCTGGGAGGGG
>JAGRHA010000291.1 GCA_020445205.1 Gammaproteobacteria bacterium | reverse complement strand
ATGCAGTCTTTGCTGAACGTCGCCGACAACAGTGGCGCGCGTCGCGTTCAGTGCATCAAAGTGCTGGGTGGTTCCCATCGGCGCTACGCCGGTATCGGGGATGTCATCAAGGTTTCCATCAAGGATGCTAACCCGCGTGGCAAGGTCAAGAAGGGTGATGTGTTCAATGCCGTCGTCGTGCGTACCCGCAAGGGTGTGCGCCGTCCGGATGGGTCGCTGATCCGCTTCGACGGCAACGCCGCAGTGCTGCTGAACAACAAACTGGAGCCGATCGGCACGCGTATTTTCGGGCCTGTGACCCGCGAACTGCGTGGCGAGAAGTTCATGAAGATCATTTCGCTCGCGCCCGAAGTGCTCTGAGGTATCTGAAGATGGCAAGCAAAATCCGCAAAGGCGACGACGTGATCGTTTTGGCCGGCAAGGACAAGGGCAAGCGCGGCACAGTACTGCGCGTACTCGAAGACCGCGTGGTCGTCGAAAACATCAATCTTGCACGCAAGCACGTCAAGCCGAACCCGAACCGTGGCGAGCAGGGTGGTATCGTCGACAAGGAAATGCCACTGCACATTTCCAACGTCGCGTTGTACAACCCGGCGAGCGACAAGGGTGATCGTGTAGGTTTCAAGACCCTCGATGACGGTCGCAAGGTGCGTGTATTCAAGTCCAACGGCGAAGTCGTGGACGTCTGAGGCGATAGCGATGGCAAGGCTACAGCAACATTACAAAGAGCAGGTCGTTCCCCAGTTGATGGAGAAGTTCGGCTACAAGACCGTCATGCAGGTGCCGCGGATCGAGAAGATCACGTTGAACATGGGCGTCGGCGAGGCTGTCGGCGACAAGAAGGTCATGGAGTTTGCCGTCGGCGACATGGAAAAGATCGCCGGGCAGAAACCCATCGTCACGAAGGCCAAGAAGTCGGTTGCCGGCTTCAAGATCCGCGACGGCTGGCCCATCGGCTGCAAAGTCACGCTGCGTCGCGACCGCATGTACGAGTTCCTCGACCGTCTGATCAACATTGCGATGCCGCGAATCCGCGATTTCCGCGGGGTGAGTGGCAAGTCGTTCGACGGCCGTGGCAACTACAGCATGGGTGTCAAAGAGCAGATCATCTTCCCGGAAGTCGAATACGATAAGATCGATGCCCTGCGCGGTATGGATATCACCATCACGACCACCGCGAAGAATGACGAAGAATGCCGGGCGTTGCTCGACAGCTTCAATTTCCCGTTCAAGTAAACCGGCGAAGATTATGGCGAAGAAAAGCATGTGGGCCCGCGAGGCCAAGCGCACCAAGACTGTGGCCAAGTACGCTAAGAAGCGTACCGAGCTGAAAGAGATCATCAATGATCGCAGCAAGTCGCACGAGGAAATCGATGCAGCCGTGTTGGCGCTGCAGAAACTTCCGCGTGACGCCAGCCCCGCGCGCCAGCAGCGCCGCTGCCGAGTTTCGGGTCGCCCGCATGCCGTTTACCGTAAATTCGGTCTGTGTCGCAACAAGTTGCGCGAAGCAGCGATGCGTGGCGATGTTCCGGGTCTGAAGAAGGCCAGCTGGTAAAAAGCCACTAGCTTTTCGTCCGGTTTTCGACTATATTGCGCGGCTCCCTCGAGCAGGGGGCCTTTTTCGTACAACGGTATCGCACCCGGGAGTCGGGTGGACTGACCTACAGGAGCCTCATTATGAGCATGTCAGATCCGATCGCGGATATGCTGACTCGCATTCGCAATGGCCAGGCTGCAGGCAAGTCGGCAGTTCGTATGCCGGCCTCCAAGCAGAAGGCCGCCATAGCCCAGGTCCTCAAGGACGAAGGCTACATCACCGATTTCGCCGATACCGAAGTTGACGGCAAGCCGGCACTCGAAGTGACGCTGAAGTACTTCCGTGGCGAGCCGGTCATTGATTACGTCAAGCGCGTAAGCCGTCCCGGTCTGCGGATCTACAAGAGCCGCGAGGATCTGCCCAAGGTCCGTGGTGGCCTTGGTATCGCAATTGTTTCCACCTCCAAAGGCGTGATGACCGACCGCGAGGCCCGCAAACAGGGTCACGGCGGTGAGATCGTCGCGTTCGTCGCCTGACGGGGGAGCCAGACATGTCTCGTATTGCAAAAGCTCCGATCACCCTTGCCAAGGGTGTCGACGTCAAGATCGATGGTCGCCACGTCACCGTCAAGGGTGGCAAAGGCACGCTCGAACTGGACCTGCACCCGACTGTCGCGGCGAAGGTCGACGATGGTGTACTCACCGTCACCCCGGCCAATGACTCGGCATGGGCTATGGCCGGTACCATGCGCGCGCTGCTGGCCAACATGGTCATGGGCGTGAGCGACGGATTTCAGAAGAAACTGCAGCTCGTCGGCGTCGGTTACCGCGCCCAGGGTAAAGGCAAGGTTCTGAACCTCAGCCTCGGTTTCTCGCACCCGATCGACTATGAGGTGCCGGAAGGCGTCACGATCGAAACGCCGTCGCAGACCGAGATCGTGGTCTCCGGCAGCGACCGGCAGCGTGTTGGCCAGGTGGCCGCAGAGATTCGCGCGTTCCGTCCGCCCGAGCCTTACAAGGGCAAGGGTGTGCGGTATGCGGATGAGCGCATCATCCGCAAAGAAGCGAAGAAGAAATAAGGGTTTATCACGATGGACAAGAAATCTGCTCGGATTCGTCGCGCCAAACGTGCGCGCGCCAAGATCAAACAGTTGGGCGTGCATCGCCTGACCATCCATCGTACGCCGCGCCACATCTACGCGCAGGTCATCGCGCCGAATGGCGCCGAGGTGATCGCATCGGCCTCGACGATGGACAAGGCCGTTGCCGCGGATATCTCGGGATCGTCGGGCAACGCGGCGGCAGCGGCTGCAGTCGGTCGCCACGTGGCCGAACGCGCAAAGGCGAAAGGTATCGAGTCGGTCGCATTCGACCGTTCGGGTTTCCGTTATCACGGTCGGGTAAAGGCCCTGGCCGACGCTGCCCGCGAAGCCGGGCTCCAGTTCTAAGGGGTCTTGAGTAATGGCGAATTATGAAACCAAACCCGCTGGCGACGATCTGATCGAGAAGCTGATCGGCGTCAACCGTGTCGCGAAAGTCGTCAAGGGCGGCCGCGTGTTCGGCTTTGCCGCACTCGTCGTCGTCGGCGATGGCAACGGCAAAGTCGGATTCGGTACCGGCAAAGCCAAAGAGGTTCCGATCGCAATCCAGAAGGCGATGGACATGGCGCGTCGCAACATGAAGTCGATCAAGCTCAAGAACGGTACCTTGCAGTACCCGCTGATCGGTCGCCACGGCGCAGCCAAGGTGCACATGCAGCCGGCATCGGAAGGTACCGGCATCATCGCCGGCGGCGCGATGCGCGCGATCTTCGAAGTGGTCGGCGTGCACAACGTGCTGGCCAAGTGCATCGGCACCAACAACGCGATCAACGTCGTCCGCGCGACCATGAACGGTCTCGTCAATATGGACGACCCGGAATTCGTCGCTGCCAAGCGCGGCAAGACGGTTGAAGAAATCCTGGGGTAAGCAGAGATGGCCGACAAGAAAACGATGAAGGTCAAGCTCGTGCGCAGTGTGTACGGGCGTATGGAAAAGCATCGTGCCTGTGTGCGTGGCCTCGGTCTGCGCCGCATGCATCAGGTGGTCGAAGTCGAAGACACGCCGGCGACGCGCGGCATGCTGAACAAGGTCGCGTACATGGTTCAGCTGGTGGAGGAAGCCTGACATGAAACTCAATTCGCTCAAGCCGGCTGCCGGCAGCAAGACCGCGCGCAAGCGCGTAGGTCGCGGTATCGGCAGTGGTCTCGGCAAAACCGCCGGTCGTGGCCACAAGGGTCAGAAATCGCGCGCGGGTGGTTTCCACAAGGTCGGATTCGAAGGCGGCCAGATGCCGCTGCAGCGCCGCTTGCCGAAAGTCGGTTTCCGCTCGCGCCTGGCGCGCGTGACGGCGCAGATCCGCCTCAACGAGGCCGCCAAGGTCGACGGTGACCTGGTCGACATGGATGCGCTGTATCGTGCGGACATCATTCCGGCGACCATGACCCGGGCCAAGATCATTCTCTCGGGCTCGATCGATCGCGCCGTCACGGTGCGGGGTATCGGTGTCACCAAGGGTGCACGCGCCGCGATCGAAGCGGCCGGTGGCAAGGTCGAGGACTAAGGAAGGACCATGGCAGTCAATCCTGCAGGTGCTGGCGGTTTGAATCTGGGGCGGCTCACCGAGCTGCGCCAGCGTCTGCTGTTCCTGCTCGGTGCGCTGATCGTGTACCGGATTGGTACCTTTATCCCGGTGCCTGGGGTCAACCCCGCGGCACTGGCGGCCCTGTTCGACCAGCAGCAGGGCACGATTCTCGACATGTTCAACATGTTCTCGGGTGGTGCGCTGAGCCGTGCGAGTCTTTTCGCGCTCGGCATCATGCCGTACATCTCGGCATCGATCATCATCCAGCTGATGTCATCGGTGATTCCGAAACTCGAACAGTTGAAGAAGGAAGGCGAGTCGGGACGCCGCAAGATTACTCAGTACACGCGCTACGGCACGCTGGTATTGGCGACTTTCCAGGCCATCGGTATCTCGATCGCCCTACAGGGGCAGTTCGGTGAAGGCCTGGTGGTGCACAGCGGCCCGTCTTTCGTATTCACGGCAACGGTATCGTTGGTGACCGGGACCATGTTCCTGATGTGGTTGGGTGAGCAGATCACCGAACGCGGTCTGGGCAACGGTATCTCGATGATCATCTTCGCCGGTATCGTCGCCGGCCTGCCGGCGGCGTTCGGCTCGGTGATCGAACTGGTCAGCAATGGTGAGATGAACGCGCTGTTCGCACTGTTCCTGTTCCTGCTCGCGATCGCCGTGACCGGGTTCGTGGTGTTCGTCGAGCGCGGCCAGCGCCGTATCACGGTGAACTACGCCAAGCGTCAGCAGGGGCGCAAGATGTATGCCGCGCAGAGCAGCCACCTGCCGCTGAAACTGAATATGGCCGGCGTTATTCCGCCGATTTTCGCCTCGTCGATCATTCTGTTTCCGACGACGCTTGCGCAATGGGCGGGCAACACCGAGGGCATGCGCTGGCTGCAGGACATCGTCGCCAAGCTGTCGCCGGGTGAGCCGATCTATGTTGCGCTGTATGCGGCGGCGATCATTTTCTTCTGCTTCTTCTACACCGCGCTGGTGTTCAACTCGAAGGAAACGGCTGACAACCTCAAGCGCTCGGGCGCATTCATCCCCGGCATCCGCCCGGGTGAGCAGACCGCACGCTACATCGACGGCGTCATGTCGCGCCTGACACTGGCCGGCGCCATCTACATCACGCTGGTCTGCCTGATGCCGGAGTTCCTGATCGTGGGTTGGAACGTACCGTTCTACTTCGGTGGTACCTCGTTGCTGATCGTGGTGGTCGTGGTGATGGATTTCATGGCCCAGGTGCAGGCTCACGTGATGTCGCACCAGTACGAAGGCCTCATGAAGAAAGCGAATTTGAAAGGTATCGGCGGCACGGGCGTGCCTCGCTGACCCGCGAATTGGTTTAGGAGACAACGATGAAAGTCCGTGCATCCGTCAAGAAGATGTGCCGTAACTGCAAGATCATCAAACGCAAAGGCGTTATCCGGGTGATCTGCACCGATCCACGGCACAAGCAGCGCCAGGGTTGATACTGGCATTGCTAATACGTTGAATTGTGGGTAGAATTCCGCGCTTTCGCGCGCGGGGTGCCCGCTGCATCAGGAGAGAGTGAGAATGGCTCGTATCGCTGGAGTCAATATTCCAGACCGTAAACATACGGTGATCGCACTGACGTCGATCTATGGTATCGGTCGCACCCGCGCGCAGGAAATCTGCGAGGCTGCGGACGTCGCGCCGGAACGCAAGATCATCGACCTGTCGGAAGACGAGGTCGAAAAGCTGCGTAACGAGGTCGCCAAGTTCACTGTCGAAGGTGATTTGCGTCGCGAGGTGTCGATGAACATCAAGCGTCTCATGGACCTCGGTTGCAACCGCGGCATCCGTCACCGTCGCGGCCTGCCGCTGCGTGGCCAACGCACCCGCACGAATGCGCGTACCCGCAAAGGTCCGCGTAAACCGATCAAGAAATAAGCTTCGCTCAGGTTTTTAGGTAAAGGCACATGGCCAAGACTCCGACCCGCACCCGTAAAAAGGTCAAAAAGGTTGTTACCGACGGCGTCGCGCATATCCACGCGTCGTTCAACAACACCATCATCACGATCACCGATCGTCAGGGCAACGCGCTTTGCTGGGCGACGTCGGGCGGTTCGGGCTTCCGCGGATCGCGGAAGAGCACGCCGTTCGCTGCGCAGGTTGCGGCCGATCGCTGCGGTCAGATGGCGAAGGAATACGGGGTCAAGAACCTGGACGTCAACGTCAAGGGCCCGGGCCCCGGGCGTGAGTCGGCCGTGCGTGCACTGAACAATGCCGGTTTCAAGATCACCAGCATCTCCGACGTGACGCCGATTCCGCACAACGGCTGCCGTCCACCGAAGAAGCGCCGCGTCTGACCTGGAGTATTGAGAAATGGCACGTTACATCGGACCCAAATGCAAACTGATGCGCCGCGAAGGTACGGACCTGTACCTCAAGAGTCGCGTGCGCTCGGTCGACTCCAAGTGCAACATGGAGAAGGTTCCCGGCCAGCAGGGCGATCGTCGCCGTCGCTTGTCGGACTATGGTGTGCAGCTGCGCGAGAAGCAGAAAGTACGTCGGCTGTACGGTGTGCTTGAGCGCCAGTTCCGCAACTACTACCAGGAAGCCGATCGCGTGAAGGGGCCAACGGGTGAAAACCTGCTGCGTCTGCTCGAGAGCCGTCTCGATAACGTTGTCTACCGCATGGGCTTCGGCGCCACGCGTGCTGAAGCGCGTCAGCTGGTCAGCCACAAGGCGATCACGGTCAACGGCAAGAAAGTGAATGTGCCGTCGTACCTGGTCAAGCCGGAAGACGTGATCGCTGTCGCCGAGAAGGCGAAGAAGCAGGAACGCATCAAGAGCTCGCTGAGCCTCGCTGAACAGTACGGCATGCCCGAGTGGCTGGAAGTCAACAGCAAGGACATGAGCGGGACCTTCAAGCGCATGCCTGATCGTGTTGAGTTGCCGGCCGAGATCAACGAACAGCTGATCGTCGAGCTGTACTCCAAGTAACGGAACTGAGAGGGCCATCCATGACGGAATCCGTCACCGATTTCCTGAAGCCGCGAATCGTCAACGTCCAGACCATCAACGAGCGGCATGCGAAAGTGTCTCTCGAGCCGCTGGAGCGCGGGTTTGGACACACGCTTGGCAATGCTTTGCGCCGCATTCTGCTGTCGTCGATGCCGGGTTGCGCAATCGTCGAAGCCGAGATCGAAGGCGTGCTGCACGAATACAGCGCGATCGAAGGTGTGCAGGAGGATGTCCTCGAGATCCTGCTGAACCTGAAAGAAGTTGCGATCACCATGGAAGACCGCGACGAGGCGATCGTCAGCGTGAACGCGAAAGGGCAGGGTGTGGTTACGGCGGGCGATATCCAGTTGTCGCACGGCATGAACATCTCCAATCCCGATCTCGTCATCGCGCGGCTGACCGACAAAGGCGCGCTGAACCTGACGATGAAGGTACGTCGCGGCCGTGGCTACGAGCCGGCGGCCAACCGCGAGAGTGCGGCAGGTGACGACCGTCCGATCGGTCATCTGCAGCTCGATGCGACCTTCAGCCCGGTTCGCCGTGTGGCCTATTCGGTTGAAGCCGCTCGCGTCGAGCAGCGTACCAACCTCGACCGTCTGGTCATCGACATCGAGACCGACGGCACGATCGATCCGGAAGACGCGATTCGTCGTTCCGCAACGATCCTGCAGGATCAGCTGTCGGCATTCGTCAAGCTCGACGAGACGACCAGCGCGGTAGCTGAGCAGGAGCGCAGCGAGCCGACCGTCGATCCGATCCTGTTGCGCCCGGTCGACGACCTGGAGCTGACGGTGCGCTCGGCAAACTGCCTGAAGGCAGAGAATATTTTCCTGATCGGCGATCTGATCCAGCGTACCGAGGTCGAGTTGCTCAAGACCCCGAACCTGGGCAAGAAGTCGCTCACCGAGATCAAAGACGTGCTGGCCACGCGCGGGCTGTCTTTGGGCATGCGCCTGGAAAACTGGCCGCCCGAGAATCTCGAAGAACTCATGGCACGCTGAGAAGCGTTTGTAAGTAACGATTAAGTAGGAAGTCGACCCATGCGTCACCGCAAAGCCGGACGGCAGCTCAACCGCAACAGCTCGCACCGCAAGGCCATGTTCCGCAACATGGCGGCCTCGTTGTTCGAGCACGAACTGATCAAAACCACCTTGCCGAAGGCCAAGGAACTGCGTCGCGTCGCCGAGCCGCTGATCACGATGGCAAAGGACGACAGCGTCGCCAAGCGTCGTGTGGCGTTCGCACGCCTGCGTGACGATGCCGCTGTGGGCAAGCTGTTCAGCGAACTCGGTCCGCGGTACAAGGAACGCGCCGGCGGTTACACCCGCATCCTCAAGTGTGGTTACCGTCCGGGTGACAAGGCACCGATGGCCTACGTCGAGCTTGTCGATCGTCCCGCCGTCGAGGCTGCCGTCGACGCCGAGTGATCTGCGACGCCTCGCTGTCGAAAAAACCGGGCCTGGCCCGGTTTTTTTGTGCCCGTGACAGGCGTGAGGGGTGCTGGACGGCACGGCGCGTGATGGCCGCGTTCCTCTAGAATGCCGGTATGCACTCACCGCTGCCCGTGTACCTTTTCACCGATTTTGGCTGGGCGGGGCCGTACGTAGGTCAGCTGTGCGTCGCGCTGCAGCGTGTCGATGCGCGCCTGTCGGTCACCCACCTCATGCACGATGCTCCTGCGATGCGTCCCGATCTGGCCGCGTACCTGCTGCCGGCCGTGTGCGCGCGTCTGCCGCAAGGGCTCGTGCTTGCCGTGGTCGACCCCGGGGTTGGTGGCGACCGTGAGGCGTTGATCGTCGAGACGCCACGCCTGACTTACGTCGGCCCCGACAACGGTCTGCTGGCGAAGGTCGGGGACATTCGTGCAGCGTCACGTATCACCTGGCGTCCGCAGGCGCTGTCGGCGAGTTTCCATGGACGCGACATATTTGCGCCCGTTGCTGCGCGTCTCGCGTGTGGCGAGGACGTCGCCGGTGAGCCGATTCCGGCGGACGCGCTGGTCGGTGCGGACTGGCCGGTCGACCTGGCACGTGTCGTCTACATTGATGGTTATGGCAATGCCATGACCGGTGTCCGCGCCGACCGTCTGTCGCCAGAGCGTGTTCTGGTGCTCGGGAGACGGGTCATTCGTTTCGCCGAAACCTTCTGCAGGGCGGAGGACGACACCCCTTTTTGGTATCGAAATTCCCAGGGTCTGGTCGAAATTGCCATCAAGGGTGGTTCAGCCGCCCGCCGCATCGATCTGGCGCTGGGGACCTCATTCCTGATAGATTAACGTTCCCGCCAAGGACTGGCGGGTCGATTTGACAAGGAGGTTGAAAATGAATGCAGTGAAACGTCTGCTGTTGGTGTGCGTCTGTCTGGGGTCCGTGATTTCTGCGCGAGCGGCGGTCATTGGTCCGTTCCTCAGCGAGATCCACTATGACAACGTGGGTGCCGACAGCAACGAGTTTGTCGCCGTAACCGGCCCGGCCGGGTTCGACTGGGTCGGCTGGCAGGTGGTGTTGTACAACGGCAGTGACGGCGCACCCTACGCGTCGGCCGGTGTCCCCGACCCCGCCACGGCGATCGGTGCGTGGGCTGAGGCGGTCGTCGCGTTCGGTGGTATCCAGAATGGTCCGGACGCCGTCGCACTGATATCACCGCACGGGGTCGTGGCCGAGTTTCTCGCCTACGAAGGCCCGGTGACGGCGATCGACGGACCGGCGGCCGGCGCGGTGGCGCGCTTGCTACCGGTGGTGGAAAATGGTGTTGCGGTGGGCCTTTCGCTGCAGCGGCAGGGCTCGCCCGAGGATTGGGACTGGGTCTTGGCGTCTGCGACGCAGGGTCTCGTGAATGACGGTCTGGTACTCGAGCGCACGAGCGCATTGCCAGCCCCCGCCACGTGGCTGCTGATGTTGGCCGCGCTATGGGGTGGATTCACGAGACGGTCGCGCGTCGCGGTGGCAGACGGCCCGGGCGTGTTGGCCGGTTGACCGGATCACGTGGCACCCGCTCTGTCGGTGGGTGCCGCGAGCGGGCATCGCGTGTGGCAGCGATTGCAAGGAGGAGGTATGGAACAAACTAACGAGCGCTCGGTCTTCGGCCGCCTGTTCGGTGCGCGGCGCGAAGCGGGCAAGCTGCCGGAAGGCGACGGTAAGATTGTCGATGACAGCGGCTTGCCGCTGTCGGGCGACAGTCTGGAAAAGGCCTACCGTGACCTCCTGTTGGAAAACCAGGTGCTGGTCGAGAGCAACGCGCGCCTGCACGATCGGCTCGCGCGTCGTGACAGCGGTCTCGAAGAGTCACCGGCCGCGCGCGAACTGATCCGCGCCCAGCGCAATGCCCTTGCCGAACGCAGTCATCGGCTGCGCGAACTCGAGTACGAGAACAAGCAGATCAAGCGTCAGCAGAAGAAGCTGTACGAAGAGAACAGGCGTCTGTCGGCCAGCCTGGCCAAGCACATGGAAGATATCCAGCCACTGCTGCGCCGTGAAGAACTCGGCCGGCGCGAGCTGGAGCAGGCGAAGCAGCAATTGCGTGAAAAGACCGGCGAGCTGCACAAGCTGACCGACAAGTACTATCAATTGCAGGCACGCACGCGGCCGCAGCCACCTCCCAGCTCCGCCGCCAACGGCGATTTCTGACGCGTCTCAGCGTCGCGCCAGTACCGGTGCGAGAAATCGCCCGGTGTGCGAATGGGTCATCTCCGACAGATCCTCGGGGGTGCCAGTCGCGATGATCTCGCCGCCACCGTCTCCCCCCTCCGGACCGAGATCGACGATCCAGTCGGCGGTTTTGATCACGTCGAGATTGTGCTCGATGACGACCACGGTGTTGCCGTGGTCACGCAAGCGATGCAGTACGCCGAGCAGCTGCCGCACGTCATGGAAATGCAGGCCGGTCGTCGGCTCGTCGAGGATGTACAGCGTGCGACCGGTGTCGCGCTTGGACAATTCGCGTGACAGCTTGACGCGTTGTGCCTCACCGCCTGACAGGGTCGTCGCGTTCTGACCAAGCGTGATGTAGCTGAGGCCGACATCCATGAGTGTCTGCAGTTTGCGCTTGATGACCGGCACCGCGTCGAAGAAGCCCAGTGCGTCTTCAACGGTCATGTCGAGCACCTCGTTGATGCGCTTGCCTTTATATTGAATCTCGAGCGTCTCGCGGTTGTAGCGCTTGCCCTTGCACACATCGCATTGCACGTAGATGTCCGGCAGGAAATGCATCTCGACCTTGATCACGCCGTCTCCTTTGCACGCCTCGCACCGTCCGCCCTTGACGTTGAACGAGAAGCGCCCCGGCGAGTAGCCGCGCGAGCGCGCTTCGGGCACGCCCGCGAACAGTTCGCGGATCGGCGTGAACAGGCCGGTATAAGTCGCCGGGTTCGAACGCGGCGTGCGCCCGATCGGTGATTGGTCGATATCGACGACCTTGTCGAAGTGTTTGAGGCCGGCGACCTTCTTGTACGGCGCGACGGTGTGGCTGGCACCGTTGAGCTGGTTGGCGGCGAGCGGATAAAGGGTGTCGTTGATCAGTGTCGACTTGCCCGAACCCGACACGCCCGTGACGCAGGTGAACAGGCCCGCAGGAACCTCGAGTTTCACCTTCTTCAGATTGTTGCCACTCGCGCCTTCGATCTTCAGCATCTTCTTGCGGTCGATGGCGTGACGTTGAGATGGGATCTCGATGCGCTCGCGCCCGGCCAGGAAGTCACCCGTTATCGAACCGGGTTCGGCGCAGATCGCGTCGACGTCGCCCTGCGCAATGATGCGTCCACCGTGCACGCCGGCGCCGGGCCCGATGTCGACCACGTGATCGGCAGTGCGGATCGCGTCTTCGTCGTGTTCGACGACGATGACGGTGTTGCCGAGATCGCGCAGGTAGGTAAGGGTTTTGAGCAAGCGCTCGTTGTCGCGCTGGTGCAGGCCGATCGACGGCTCATCGAGCACGTACATGACGCCAACCAGGCCGGCGCCGATCTGGCTCGCCAGACGGATGCGCTGCGCCTCGCCACCGGACAGGGTTTCGGCGCTGCGATCGAGGGTCAGGTAGTTGAGGCCGACATTGACGAGGAAGCGCAAGCGGTCGTTGATTTCCTTGACGATCTTGGCCGCGATCTTGCCCTGCTTGCCAGGAAGGTCGAGGCGGTCGAAAAAGCCCAGGCTGTGTTCCACGGCCATCGCCGTGATCGATGGCAGATTGTGTTCGGCGACGAACACGTTGCGCGCGCCCTCGTTGAGACGCGTACCGTGGCAGTCAGGGCACGGCTGCGACGAGATGTAACGCGCGAGCTCCTCGCGAACCGCGTTGGAATCGGTCTCGCGGTAACGGCGCTGCATGTTGTTGAGGATGCCCTCGAACGGGTGGCTTTTCTTGACCACACGCCCGCGCTCGTTGAAGTAGTTGAACTCGATGGCCTCGAAGCCGCTGCCCTTGAGAATCACGCTGCGGATGTCGGCCGGCAGATCCTCCCACGGCGCCTCCGGATCGAACCCGTAGTGCTTCGCCAGCGAGCGGATCATCTGGTAGTAGTAGGCGTTGCGCCGGTCCCAGCCGCGTACGGCGCCACCGGCCAGCGAGAGTTCGGGGCTGGCCACGACCTTCGTCGGATCGAAGAACTGCTCGACACCGAGCCCGTCGCAGCTTGCACAGGCACCGACCGGATTGTTGAACGAGAACAGCCGCGGTTCGAGTTCCTCGATGCTGTAACCACAGACCGGGCAGGCGAAATTCGCCGAGAACACGAGATCGGGCTGCGGTTTGTCGGCGTCGACATCCATCCAGGCGACGCGGGCGACGCCCTCGGCGAGATGCAGTGCCGTCTCGAACGACTCGGCCAGGCGCAACTGCAGGTCGTCGCGCACCTTGAAGCGGTCGACAACCACTTCGATCGTGTGCTTCTTGTGCAGCTCGAGTTCCGGTGGCTCGTCGAGTTCGTAGATCTCGCCGTCGATGCGCGCGCGAATGAAGCCCTGCGCGTGGAGTTCCGCCAGCAGCTTCTGGTATTCGCCCTTGCGCTCGGAGATCACGGGCGCGAGCAGCATCAGTTTGCTGCCCGCGGGCAGGGTGAGCACTTGGTCGACCATTTGGCTGACGGTCTGCGCCTCGAGCGTTTCGCCGTGTTCGGGGCAGCGCGGCGTGCCGGCACGCGCGAACAGCAGGCGCAGATAGTCGTAGATCTCGGTGATGGTGCCGACTGTCGAGCGCGGGTTGTGACTCGTGGTCTTCTGTTCGATCGAGATCGCGGGCGACAGGCCTTCGATGTGGTCGACGTCGGGTTTCTCCATCATCGACAGGAATTGGCGCGCGTACGCCGACAGCGATTCGACATAGCGCCGTTGTCCCTCGGCATAGATGGTGTCGAAGGCGAGCGATGACTTACCCGAACCCGACAGGCCGGTGATCACGATCAGCTGGTCACGCGGCAGCTCGAGGTCGATGTTCTTGAGATTGTGGGTGCGCGCACCGCGGATGTGAATCGTGTCCATCGGGCTGTACTTCGTTGCGGATAGCTCGCCGGCCCCCTGGTCCGGCCGGCGCGTTGAATGACAAAGCGGGCTGGCCAATCCGGCGGCGATAGCCGCGGCGCGAATTCGCGCACGCGGTCGGGTAGCCACCGACGTCACGCCGGACGTTTGTGGCCCGGCGGGCGAGACGGCCGGGCGGAGGTCAATCGTCCAATGTTACGGGAGTGCGCGCGTTGCGCAAAACGCGATCTCTATCGTGTGACGTGGGCGTCGTTCAGAACAACTCGACGTCGCCCAGTGCCGAGGCGTCGTGGGCCTGCGTGCGGTTCTGGCTGGCGATGAAGGTGTCGACCATCTCCTGCTGCTGGTGATAGACGCTCTTGAGGCTGGGCAGTAGCACGAGCAGGGTGTCGCGCAACGCATCGCTGGCGTCGATTTTCTCGATCGCCTCCTCGATCGCGCTGTCGATGCGATCGAGCACGTAGGCCTCCTGATCTTCTTCGAGGCCCATGCGCAGAAAGTCCTGGTTGAGCTCCTGCAGCATGTCACGCAGCAGACGGTTGCTCTGATCCTGGCTGTGGATCAGATTACGGGCGAAATAGTAGAAGCTCGAGCGGATACGCCCGAAGGCGCCGAGCAGCTCCTGGCTCTGGCGCAGCATGGCACGCTGCGCGTTGAGGTTGCCGACCCGCGTGTCGACGGCCGACAGCAGCAGCGGCAGCAGATCCTTGGTGCGACCGTAACGCTGCATGTCGTGCACAGGCATGTTGCGCACCAGCAGCGTGAGGTACTGGTAGTTGATGATCGTGCGTGCACCGAAGTCGACGAAGCGCTGGTTGCGGTCGCTCATCTGCACGAGTTCCTTTTCCAGCGGACGGATGCCCTCGCCATCGGCGAACCAGTTCTCATCGCCTTCGATACACATGAACAGGCAGCAGTTGAGGTCGAGGTTGCGTGTGACTTCGAACAGCGCGTTGGCGAGGTCTTCGATCGATTCGAGCGTGTGCGAGCGTTCGAGGAACTGCACCGCCATGCTCAGTTCGCCCGTTCCCGCCATGGCGATGGTGGCGGTTTCCTTGGCCGCGCGATAGCGGTACATGAGTTCGGCGCGCTGATCCTTGAAACGCTGCAGCACCGACACGCGTGCGACCAGGTTCTCGGGTTCGAACGGCTTCACCAGGTAGTCGTCGGCACCGACTTCGTAACCCTGCATGCGTTCACGCAGCGAGCTGTGCGATGACAGGAATATCACCGGCACGTCCCGCGTGGCTTCGTTGTCGCGCAGCTGGGTGCACACGTCGTAGCCATTCATGCCCGGCATCTCGACGTCGAGCAGTATGAGGTCCGGGGGATTCTCCAATGCGGCGGCGAGCCCCTCCTCGCCGGAGTAGGCCGGGCGCAGGCTGTGGCCGAACGGGGACAGCGCACGCTGGATCATGCGGTGACTGATCTTGTCGTCGTCGATTGCAAGAATATCGGCCGCGGCGGACATCGTTCTGCGTCTCCCTGGTTTCTCGCCGGACAGCATCCCGCCCCGCTTCCCCAGATAACGGCACACCGGGGCAATTACTTGACGGGCGATCACGTGCTCAGCACCGGGTTTCTGTTCGAATTGCGGCCGTTTCAGTATCCCGGTTCCGGGTTAAAATGCCCCATTGATCCGAGGGTGATGCAGTGCAGCAACGCGAAAAGACGAGCATGACAGCGGGCGAACGCCGGGCGACCCTGGGACTGGCCGGGGTGTATGGCTTCCGCATGCTCGGCCTGTTCCTGATCCTGCCGGTGTTTGCCCTGTTCGCCGAGAGCCTGCCCGGGGCGACGCCGTTTCTGACCGGCCTTGCCGTGGGTATCTATGGCCTCACGCAGGCCCTTCTGCAGGTGCCGTTCGGGTTGCTGTCCGACCGCATCGGCCGCAAGCCCGTGATCTTCGGCGGCCTGGTGTTGTTTGCCATCGGCAGTGTCATCGCGGCGACCGCACACGATGTCTGGCTGGTCATCCTCGGTCGCGCGATCCAGGGAAGCGGTGCGATCGCGGCCGCGGTCATGGCGCTGGCGGCCGATCTCACGCGTGAGGAGAACCGCACCAAGGCGATGGCGACGATCGGCCTGACCATCGGCGCTTCGTTCATGCTCGCGATGTTGGTCGGTCCGCTACTGGCACGCCTGGTCGGCGTCAGCGGCATCTTCTGGCTCACGGCGCTGCTCGCGCTGGTCGGGATCGGCCTGGTCGCACTCGTGGTGCCGACACCACTGAGTTCGCGCGTGCACCGTGACGCCGAACCGGTGCCGGCGATGTTCCGCCGCGTGCTGGGCAACGGCGACCTGTTGCGCCTCGACTTCGGCATCTTTTCGCTGCATCTGATCCTCACCGCGCTGTTCCTCGCCGTGCCGCTGATCCTGCGCGATCTCGGTCTCGAGCCCGTTCGTCACACCATGGTCTACCTGCCCGTGATGATCGGTGCCGTAGCGACCATGGTGCCGTTCGTGATCATTGCCGAACGGCACGCGAAGATGAAACCGGTGTTTCTCGGTGCCGTCACCGTGCTGTTCATCGCGCAGCTGGCGTTGGGCGCGATGAGCGGTCACTTCTGGGGCTTCGTGTTCGCGCTGTGGCTGTTCTTCGCCGCCTTCAACCTGCTCGAGGCGACGCTGCCGTCGCTGGTCTCGAAGGTCGCACCCGTCGATGCCAAAGGCACGGCCATGGGCGTGTACTCGACCTCGCAGTTCGCCGGCGCCTTTTGCGGCGGTCTCGTCGGCGGTTGGGTGCACCAGCACTTCGGCCTCGCGGCCGTGTTCACCGCGGGTGCGCTGGTCGCGTTTGCCTGGGTACTCGCGGCGAGCGGTATGAAGCGCCCCGGGCGCTATGCGAGCCGACTCGTCGACATCGCGGCGCTGCGTTCGCAGGTCGATCTGGTCGAGCGCCTGCGCCAGGTGCCCGGCGTGGTCGAGGCGGTCGTCGTCGCCGACGAGGGCGTGGCCTATCTCAAGGTCGATCGCGACCTGCTCGACGACATGGCGCTGGATGAAATCGTCGCCCGGCCGGCGTAGACTGGCGGGCCCGCAACGGCCAGCGCCTGGCGCACATTGCACCAGCCATGCAGCGACCCACGTCCTGCGACGTCGCGGGTCTGCACACTGATCAGCGGTCTGTGCCGTGATACCGCAGGCGGCGCTGACGTGCCAATGGTCTGCACCTTGCGGACCGTGGGCGAATACCAGAAAGACACCCGGCGCGGCACGGAAGCCGCGTCACAGAGGAGGAAAAAATGGCGAGCAGAGGCGTAAACAAGGTCATCCTGATCGGTAACCTGGGGCAGGATCCCGAGGTCCGATACATGCCGAACGGCGGCGCCGTGTGCAACATCACCGTGGCCACGTCGGAAACCTGGAAAGACAAGAACACCGGCGAGAGTCAGGAAAAGACGGAATGGCACCGTGTCGTGATGTTCCGGCGTCTGGCCGAGATCGCCGGCGAGTACCTGAAGAAGGGCTCGAAGGTCTATCTGGAAGGTCGCCTGCAGACGCGCAAGTGGCAGGACCAGCAGGGCCAGGACCGTTACACCACCGAGGTCGTCGCCGACGAGATGCAAATGCTCGACAGCCGTGGCGGCAGCGCTGACTTCGCACCGTCGCCGTCGCGTTCAGCGGCACCGCAGGGCGGTTCCGGTTCGCGCAATCAGCCCGAACCGATGGACAGCGGTTTCGAGGACGATATCCCGTT
>JAGRHA010000034.1 GCA_020445205.1 Gammaproteobacteria bacterium | reverse complement strand
GGGCCTTTTCTTCGTCGGTCGGCGCAGCGATCGGGATGACTTCACGCAGGCGCGAATCGACTGCCTGGGTGACGCGGCGGATGGCACCACCCTTGCCCGCAGCATCGACGCCTTCGAATACCAGCACCGTGGACATGTTCGCTTTGTACGCCTTCCATGCCAGTTCATTGAGTTCCGCCTGCAGCGTCTGCAGCCGCGTGCGGTAATCCTCACGATCGATCGTCTGCGTGAGGTCGACGCGGTCGAGCAGGGTGATGCGTGCTTCGGGCGCCTCGGGCAGCATGTCGCCATTGCTGCCTGAGGGCGAGTCATCGAGGCGGCGTTCGTTATGCGGTGTTTCGGCCAGTGCGTCCTGCATCGCCTTGAGCAGCGTGCGGCCCGTGGTCATGTCGCGATAACGCGCGTTGGTCGCCTCGATGATGTGCCACGGCGCACGACCGATATCGGTTGCGCGCACGACACGGTCGGCTATGGCTTCGAAGCGAGCGTACTGTTCGCTGAATTTGGATTTCTTCGGCAGCATTTTCCAGCGGCTGCGATCGCTGCGCGCGAGCGCCTTGAGTTTGCGGCGCTGGACCTCCTCGGAGAAGTGGTACCAGCACTTGACGATTACGGCGCCGTCGTTGATCAGCATGCGCTCGAGTTCGCGCACTCCGCGCAGGCACTGATCGATGTCCGCGTCGTCCCATTTGCCCTTGAACGCTTCTTCGATCGGATGCAGATACCAGGCACCGAAGAACACGCCGATCTCGCCCCGACGCGGCATGGCACGCCAGAATCGCCACGCACGCGGACGTTCGCGTTCCTCGTCGGTCTCGTCCCAGAACGCGTAGACGTTGACGCCACGCGCATCGAGCCACTCGTCGAGGCGGTTGACGACTTCACCTTTGCCCGCGCCCTCGATGCCGGCGATGATCAGGTAGACCGGAATATTCTTCTCTTTGAGTGCGAGCTGCGCTTCGAGCAACTGCGTGCGCAGTTCCTCGACTTCGCTCTTGTAGGCCTCTTTGCTGAGGCTGCGGCCGATCTTGGCGATGGCGAACATCGACAATGCTCCTGCGACAAAGGTTGGACTCATTCTGGGCGATTTGACGCAGGGTGCAAGCCTCGGTGTCGCTGGAATCGAATCAATCCCAACCGTGTGATCACCATCTATGCCGATGGCCTGCGCTTGCGTTCGCTCCGAGCGGGTGTGATCAGCTGCGTGGCAGAGCACCGCTGATGCCGTGCTCGGCGGCGAAGTCGAGCATGCGCTGGATCGACTTCACTGCATCGCGCCGCACGGGCTCGGCGACCTCGATGCGGTTGTCGCATTCTATGAGCACACGCTCCAGATTCTGCAGCGCGTTCATCGCCATCCAGGGGCAATGCGCGCAGGATTCGCAGGTCGCGCCCGCGCCGGCCGTGGGTGCCGAGATAAGCTTTTTGCCGGGTGCCATTTGATGCATCTTCCAGAAGATGCCGTCGTCGGTAGCGACGATGAACTCCTCGTTGGGCATCTGCGCAACGGCTTTGATGAGTGCCGTGGTCGAACCCACGACGTCGGCTTGTCGCAGCACGTCCTCGGGTGATTCCGGATGCACCAGGATCGCGGCATCGGGGTGCAGGCGCTTGAGTCGTTCGAGGGCGAAGCCCTTGAATTCTTCATGCACCACGCAGCTGCCTTCCCACAAAAGAATGTCCGCGCCCGTCTGCTGCTGCACGTAGTGGCCGAGATGGCGGTCGGGTGCCCACAGGATCTTCTCACCGTTCTCGTGCAGATGACGCACGATGGGGAGCGCGATCCCGGACGTGACCATCCAGTCGGCGCGTGCCTTCACTTCGGCGCTGGTGTTCGCATAGACGACGACAGTGCGCTCCGGATGCTGATCACAGAATTCGCTGAACAGATCCGCGGGGCAGCCTTCGTCGAGCGAGCAGGTGGCACCGAGATCGGGCATGAGTACGCGCTTTTCGGGATTCAGGATCTTTGCCGTCTCACCCATGAAACGCACCCCGCAGACCACGAGGGTTTCGGCATCCGTGGTGGTGCCGTAACGCGCCATTTCCAGCGAATCGGCGACGCAGCCACCGGTTTCTTCGGCGAGCTCTTGCAGATCACCGTCGACGTAGTAGTGCGCGACCAGCACGGCGTTGCGCGCTTTGAGCAGATCCTTGATGCGCTGCTTGAGGGCATCTTTTTCGTGTGCCGTGAGCGACGGCCACACGGGATGGGCTGGAACACTGACGTGCGGGATGCGCTTGCGAAATTCGATGGCCTGGGTCGTCATTTGATGATCTCCACACGTTTGGCGGATCTGGCCCGGTATTCGCGGGCAGGGCGATGCTTGCCATTGCGCCGCTGTCGCCCCGTCTCCTCGACGAGGTCCAGCGACAGGATGCGTTTGCGGAAATTGCGCTTGTCGAGTGGCTGGCGCAGCAGGATTTCGTACACGTTCTGCAGTTCGCTGAGGGTGAAGGACTCAGGCATGAAAGCGAACGCGATGGTCGAGTAGTCGAGCTTGGCGACCAGGCGCTGGTGGGCCATGTGCACGATATCGGCATGATCGAACGCCAGTGTCGGCAGCTCGTCGAAGCGGTGCCAGCCGACATCGGCGGCGTCGCTCGCAGCGTGCGGTGTGGCGAGTACATCCAGTGGCACGAGGGCGTAGTAGGCGATGCTGATCACGCGCTCGCGCGGATCGCGCTGTGTTTTGCCGAAGGTATACAGCTGTTCGAGATACAGGCCGCCGAGGCCGGTTTCTTCCTCGAGTTCGCGCGCCGCGCAGGTATCGATGTCTTCGTCGATATCGAGGAAACCGCCGGGCAGTGCCCAGCAGCCGGCGAATGGCGGGTTCGCCCGCTTCACCAACAGGATGTTGAGTTCGCCGTCGTGGATGGTGAACACGACCACGTCGGTGGTTACCGCCGGATGCGGGTAGGGGTAGCTGAATGTCTGCCTGGGCGCGCGCATCGTTTACTAAGTGTCGTAAATACACGACCACCATAGTGTCCAATGTACACATTGTCAATAGTCGTGGGGGCATGTCGGCGATCGCGAGGCAAAGCGTGCTTTGCGTCGAGGAATTTCAAGTTTTGTCACGGCATGCCGTCAGTTTGTCGACATACTCTGCTTCCTCATCCGCAGCGTGCCGCTGAAGCAATGTCGTCGAACCTCTATGAGCAGCTGATCTCCACCGAAGCGCTGCCGCCGCTACCGGCCAGCGCCGCACGCCTTTTGCTTCTGGCGACCGATCCCGACGTCGACATCGACGACCTCGCGGAGACCATCGAGCAGGACCCACCGCTCAGCGCGAAGTTGCTGGGGATCGCGAATTCGGCGTTCTACTCGCCGAGAATCCCGGTGCTGTCTGTCAAAGACGCCATCGTGCGCGTGCTGGGGCTCAGGATGGTGGCGAACCTTGCGTTCGGACTTGCCCTGAGTGGTGGCCTCGATACGTCGGCCTGTCCGCGATTCGACCTTACGCGCTACTGGTTGGTCGCGCTCGGCACCGCCGACCTCGCGAGTGGCCTCGCACGCGCGGCGACGTTGCCGGGCAAACCCGACGACGCGGCCGCGTACCTCGTCGGGCTGTTGCACAACATCGGCGAGTTGTTGCTGGTCTACCTGCGTCCGCAGGAGATGGACAGGTTACTCGCCGACGCCGCAGCGCAGCCTGAGGCCGATCCGGTGGAACTCGAAAGAGCCCGCTTCGGGACGGACCGCTGGGCCGCCGGTGCCTTGCTGATGCGCCACTGGCAGCTACCCGATGTGGTCGCCGAAAGTATCGAACAGTTCGACGTGATCGGTGATGCAGCGAATACCTCGCCAATGGTGCACCTGCTGCGCGCGGCGCGGCGCTGGATCGACGGTGCCATCCAGGGTCGCGCCGACGTGCTGCATGTCGTCGGTGTCGATGACGCCTATTGTGAATACCGCACGAGTGGCTTTCTCGAAAATTACGCCGCACTCAAGGTACTGGCCGGCACTTTGGTGCATTGACGCCCTAGGTCGGCCATAGCCACGCGGCGCCCCGTACGCCGCTGCTGTCACCGTGTGTCGGCGGTAGCAGGCGCGTTCTGACCACATCGGAAAACACGTACTCCGTCCAGCGTGCAGGGACGTTGCGGTAGAGCCGTTGAACGTTCGACAGTCCGCCGCCGAGGACGATGATTTCCGGGTCGAGCAAATTGATCACCCCGGCCAGGGCGCGCGCCATGCGGTCCTCGTAGCGCAGCAGGCAGTGTTCACTGGCCGGATCACCGGCTGCGGCACGCGCAACGATCTCGCGTGCGCTGACGGCTGGCGAGATGCCGCTGTCCGCTGCGAGCCCGGGACCCGACAGAAAGGTTTCGATACAGCCGCGCTTGCCGCAGTAGCAGGCCGGGCCGGGGCGCTCGTCGTCGCGTGGCCACGGCAGCGGGTTGTGCCCCCACTCGCCAGCGATGGCGTTGACCCCGCACAGTAGCTTGCCATCGATGACGATGCCGCCGCCGGTTCCGGTGCCGACGATCACGCCAAACACGCTGCGCGCCCCTTTGCCCGAACCGTCGGTCGCTTCCGATAGCGCGAAACAATCCGCATCGTTGGCGATGCGCACTTCACGTGCCAGGTGGTGGCTCAGGTCGTGGTGTAGAGACGAGCCGTTGAGGCAGGTCGAGTTGGCGTTGCGCAAGCGGCCGGTGGCCGGCGAGAGTGCGCCGGGTGTGGCGACCCCGATCCGGCAGGGTGTACCGGCGATGCCTTCGAGCCGAGCGATCAACGTCGCGATCGCTTGCAGCGTTCCCGGGTAGTCGCCACTGGGCGTGGCGACGCGTTCGCGTGCGACCACGCCGCCAGTGTCGCCGAGCACGATGCCCTCGATCTTGGTGCCCCCAAGATCGATGCCGATGCGCGGCACGTCAGCGCGGGCTCAATCCGCGGCGCCCGCGCGCGGCTCGCGTTGCAGTTCGTGTTCGACGAGCGGCGGTTCGTCGTCTGCTATCGCAGCGACATCGATGACCGGGTTGCCCGACGGGTTGGTAAAGCGATCGTTGAGATCCTGTACATAACGATCCGCGCTCTCGAGCACCTTCTGGATCTGCCGTCGGCTGCGTCGTGACCAGCCGGCGGGGTGGCGGCTGAAGATACTGCGCCAGGGCTTGGTGTTGGTGCGAAACGCCTCCTTGAGGTTGCCGCGGATGCCGCGCTGGTGGCCGAGTCGCTCGGTGTGGCCCATGAGGCTGCTGGCGGCCAGGCGACGTATGCCGAAGTGTACGAGCAGCCAGACCAGATACGCGGCGAGCGCGGCAAAATACAATCGCATTGGCGATGCGCTGATCGCATCCCACCAAGGTGCGTTGAGCTTCATGCCGTCCCATTGGCCGAGCTGCATCGTTACGCCGAAGAACAGCGCAACCAGCAGGGCTGCGACGATCGCGTCGCCGATCAGGGTACGTTTGCGCCATTTTTCGATCACGCTCTGCAGCGCCGGAACCGTCTTTTCCTCGAACGCGCGCGCGGCCTTCTCGAGCGAACCGACGATGCGGTATGCGCGCTCGATCTCGACCTGCTCCATGCGGTCGTGGATCTCGTTGAGATCCGAATCACGTTTGCTCTCGAAGCGGCGGCGCAATGCCTCGTCGGAAATCGGATTGGCGGCTTCCTGGTTGTAGATGGTGTAGAAGCGGCCGGCTGTCAGGCCACGCTCGCCGAGCGCGCGCTGCCATGCGGCGACCACCTCTTCAGGGTTGTCTTCGCGCGCCGTGGTGTCGAGCTGGTTGAGGATGTAGAGGAACTTGCCCGAGTCCTGACGGTTGATGGTCTTGCTGACGAGATGGTCGAGGGTGTCGCGCATCGCGCCAGGCTCGGGATGCCGCGCGTCGAAGAACACCAGCACGAGATCCGACAGATCGATGATGTGGTCGGTGATGCGCAGCGTCGAGGTGCGTTGTGCGTCGGCGTCGAATCCCGGCGAGTCGATGAGGATCTTGCCGCGCAGTGTCTGGCTGGCGCTGGTCTTGAGTTGCAGATAGGCGTCGATGCGCGAGCCTTCGCCGACCGCGACCTTTTCGATTTCGGTGCTGATCTTGTAGAACGGGAAGCGCGGGTCGGAATCGAGCGCCTGCCCGGGCAGGGCGTGGGTCGTCGATTGGTTGCTGTAGCACAGCACGGTGAACTTGTCGTCGACGGCCTGGTTGCCGCTGCGTTGCAGTTTCATCCCCAGGTAGTGGTTGATGAAGGTCGACTTGCCGGCCGAGAAGGTGCCCAGAACCGAGATCAACGGCCACCATGGAATCTGTGTCGCATACGATTGTTCCGGGTTGAACAGGCCCATGCGGTAAGCGATCGCGTCGAGCTCGCGAAAGCTCTGCACGGTCGTCAGCAAGACCGGGTTTTCCTGCTCCAGGTGGGCTTCGAGATGTTTGAGGCGGGTCTCGATGACGGGGCCGGCACCACGCATAGCGAATTACTCCTCGTATCCTTCGGTATTGTTTGCCGCATGGTAACCCGGGTGCCAAGTCGCTGCGCGTCGGATGAGAATTCAGTATTCGACGAAATATTGATTTGTCCCGGGTTCAATGGGCCGTATTCGGCCCTCTAGGGGTACTCGCGGATTGCAATTGAAAGCCGGACTGGCGGATAATCCTGCAACTCACAATGTCTCGGAGCGGTCCCTGTTCGGGCCGACGCATGACAAACAGCCGAGCATGAAAATTGTGCGCGCTCAAGGAGTTGGAGGGGTTTTCTCGAAGCCGCCAGCCCTTTGGTCATTACGATCTTCGGCGCACTTGGGGAGGTCCTGCAGATCGTCGCTTACGCTCCAGCGCTGCAATTCCACCCGACAGGGACACAGCCTCAGCTGCCGTTTTGTGCGTGCCGTCCCGGCGCGTGCTGCCGTTCGCCGGCCGCTGCAACTACAGGTTCAATGACAGAATGCAAAAGACACTGATCGCCGCTGTTACTGCCGCCGCTCTGGTGCTGGTCTATCCCGCATCGGCACGTGACCGGGAATACGACGACATTTTCGTGGTCAAGGAATCCTCGGAGGTTCCGACCGTGGTCGTCAGCGGCAGCGTGGTGCCGTTCAAGGAAGTAACGCTGGCGGCACAGCTGCCAGGGCGTGTCAAATTCATTGCCGGCATCGAGGGCGAGTCCTTCGAGAGTGGGACGACGCTGGTCGCGATCGAAGAAGACGAGTTGCTGGCCAAGCGCAGTGCAGCCTACGCACAGCTCGCTGCTGCCGATGCCGAGCTGCGAAATGCCGGCGTGCAGTACTCGCGCGAGCTGTGGTCGCCGCAGTCGAAGAACGCGCCAGGCGGTATGGCGATCCCGAACCTGTTCGATCAGATGTTCACTCGCCCTGCAGAAGACTTCTTCGGCCAGCGCGATCGCGGCGCGGAACGCAGCGCCGACCTGTATGCGTCGAGCACACGTATGGAGCAGGCACGCAGCGCCATGCTGCGGGCGCAGTCCGAGATCCGCGCGATCGACGCCAAGCTGCGTGACGCCAAGAGCCTCGCGCCCTTCGACGGCGTGATCGTCGAGAAGTATGTCGAGGAGGGCGATACGGTGCAGCCCGGCGTGCCATTGCTCAAGTTCGCCGACGTGACCTGGTTGCAGATCGAGATGGATGTGCCGGCTCGGCTTGCGCAGGGGCTGCAAGCCATGAGCGTGCTGCAGAACGCGGCGACCTTCGACGATCACCCCGAGCCGGTAGCCGTGCGCGTCGCGCAGATCTTCCCGATGGCCGACATGCAGCGCCATACGGTGAAGGTCAAGTTCGATATCCCGCAAGGCGTCTCCAAGCCCGGTATGTATGCGCGTGTCCTGATCCCGGATACGACGGGCCCCAGCCGCAGCCAGTTGCCTGTGATACCGAGTACCGCGATTCGCTATCGCGGCAGTCTGCCCGTGGTCTACATCCAGAACGGACAGGGCGAGCCGGAACTGCGGATGATCCGCCAGGGCAAACAGCTCGACAACGGCATGACGATGGTGTTGTCGGGTGTCGCACCCGGCGATCGCGTGTACCCGAACCCGGGGCCGGACATCATGAGCAGGAGCCGCGGCGAGTAAGCCCGCGGTGTCGGCGGTCGCTGGCGCAGCCGCCTTACCAGCAGCGTAACGGAATTTAGAAGAAACCCATGAGCGATCTCGAGCAGCGTCCGCCCGACGGATCCGAACCCGATACCCACGCGCCGGCCAATCTCGGCCTCGCGGGCAACATGGCGAAGTTCTTCATCAATTCGCCGTTGTCACCTTTGTTGTATCTGGCCATGTTGCTGCTCGGCATTCTCGGCCTGCTGGCCACGCCGCGTCAGGAAGACCCGCAGATCTCGGTGCCGATGATCGACCTCATCGTGCAATACCCGGGTGCCGAACCCGAACAGGTGGCGTCGCTCGCGGTACAGCCGCTCGAGCGCATCATGTACGAGATCCAGGGTGTGGATCACGTCTACTCCGCGAGTCAGCGCGGCATGGGTATCGTCACCATACAGTTCGATGTCGGCGAGGAGATGGAGCCGTCGCTGGTCAAGGTCAACGACAAGCTCGAATCGAACATGGACCGCATCCCGCCGGGTGTGAAGCCGCCGCTGGTCAAGGCCAAGGGCATCGACGATGTCCCTGTCGTGACACTGACGCTGTGGTCCGAGAAGGACTACAACGGCGATGGCATCCCCGACGTCGATGATTCGCAGCTGCGGCGCCTCGCGCAGTCGGTGTTGCAGCACGTCAAGGAAATTCCGGAGACCGGCAATAGCTTCGTGGTCGGCGGTCGCGCCGAGCAGGTGACAGTCGAGGTCTATCCCGAGCGGCTGGCGGGTTATGGCCTGAGCCTCGGTCAGGTCGCACAGGCCATCACGGCGAGCAACCTCGAGCAGCAGATGGGTGGCGTCGAATCGGGCGGCAGCCACATGATGGTGGTGTCGGGTGCGTTCCTTGAATCCGTCGATGACATTAACCGGCTGCAAGTCGGCAGCCACAACGGTGTGCCCGTATACGTGCACGATGTCGCCGACGTGCGTCAGGGCCCTGAGGATGCGACACAGACCGTCGCTTACTACACAGGGGCTGCCGCCGAAGATCCGGATCGTGCCATCAGCGTCCCTGCGGTAACCATCGCCATCGCGAAGAAGAAGGGCACCAACGGCGTCAAGGTTGCGCAGGAAATTCTGGATCGCGTCGAGAGCCTGCGCGGGCGCCTGATCCCCAACGACGTCAATATCAGCGTGACGCGAAACTACGGCAAGACGGCACAGCAGAAGGTCAACGACCTGATCTTCAAGCTGTTCATCGCCACGATGTTCGTGTTCTTCCTGGTGTGGATCGCTTTCCGTGCATTGAAGCCGGCTTTCGTCGTGTTGTTCGTCGTACCGGTCGTGCTGTTGTTCACGATCCTGTGCGCCATGTTGCTCGACTTCACGATAGACCGTGTATCGCTGTTCGCGTTGATCTTCTCGATCGGCATCCTCGTCGACGACGCCATCGTCGTGGTCGAGAACATCTACCGGCGTTGGCTCGAGGAAGGTCAGACCGACATGGCCACCGCGGTAGATGCCGTGCGTGAGGTCGGTAACCCGACGATTCTCGCCACACTGACGGTCATTGGCGCGTTGCTGCCGATGGGGGCCGTGACCGGCATGATGGGGCCGTACATGCTGCCGATCCCGGTGCTCGGGTCGGTCGCGATGGGCATCTCGCTGTTCGCCGCGTTCGTGTTCACGCCCTGGTTTGCCATCCATGGCATGTTCCGGCCGTCGATGGACTATCTGCACAGTGCGGAGAAGCGCGAGCACAAAGAGGCCGAGTGGCTTGAAGGTCTGTACCGTCGGATCCTCATCCCGATGATCAACGACCGCCGCAAGGCGCGTCTGTTCAAACTCGGCATGTGGGGCGCGTTGATCCTCATGTGTTCGTTCTTCTATTTCAAATGGGTGGCAGTGAAGATGCTGCCGCTCGACAACAAGCCGGAATTCTCGATTGTTCTCGACATGCCGGAAGGTACGCCGCTGGCGGACACGGGCAACATGGCGCACGTCATCGCTGAGCGTTTGCGCCGCATGCCGGAAGTGACGGCCGCGCAGATCTATGTCGGTAACGCACGGCCGTTCGATTTCAACGGTATGGTGCGTCACTACTACCTGCGTCAGTCGCCATGGCAGGCGGAAGTGCAGGTGCAGCTGCTCGACAAAACCGAGCGCTCGCGCACGAGCCACGAGATCGCCGTCGACGCGCGTGCCCAGGTCAAGGAGCTCGTCGAGGGAACGCGTGCACGCTACGCCGTCGTCGAGATGCCGCCGGGGCCCCCGGTGCTGCAGTCGGTGGTGGCCGAGGTGCATGGCCCGGATCCGGAAACCCGTCGCCAGGTCGCCAAGGATCTCACCGAGATCTTCGGGCAGACCGAGAGTTTGCGTGATGTCGACAACTACATGCGCGAGCCGTACGACTATTGGCATTTCGAGGTTGACAACGAGAAGGCGCAGCGTCGTGGTATCACGGTCGAGGCGATCAACCGTGAACTGGCGATGGCACTCGGCGGTTATGTGCTGGGTGACGTCAAGCAGCGCGCCGGTCACGAACCCGTCAATATTGTGATCCAGGTACCGATGGCTGAGCGCTCGCAGATCAGCCGTCTGGGTGACATCCTGGTCCAATCACCACTCACGGGGGCGGGCGTACCCTTGCGTGAACTCGGCGTGTTCGAACGTCGTACCGAAGCCGACATCATCTACAACAAGGACCTGCGTCCCGTGGAATATGTCGTCGCTGACGTCGGCGGTCGCCTGGCCGCGCCGATCTACGGCATGCTGCAGGTCGAAGACAAGCTCATGGAGCTGGGCTGCAAGACGCCCGACGGCGTGCATCTCTGTGACCACATGTATTACACCGGGCCGCCGCCCGACGACAGCAAGTCTGCGATCGAGTGGGCCGGCGAGTGGACGGTGACGTATGAAACGTTCCGTGACATGGGTATCGCGTTCGGTGCTGCGCTGATCCTGATCTACATCCTCGTGGTATGGGAGTTCGGTAATTTCCGTATCCCAGCCCTGATCATGGCGCCAATTCCGTTGACGCTGTTGGGCATCATCCCGGCGCACACGCTGTTCTTCCAGATGGGGTGGGGTGGCGAGTTCACGGCGACATCGATGATCGGATGGATCGCGCTCGCCGGCATCATCGTGCGCAACTCGATCCTGCTGGTCGACTTTTCGGTGCATCGAATCCAGGAAGGCGACTCCGTGGTCGATGCGGTGATCACCTCGTGTAAGACGCGAACCCGGCCGATCCTGATCACTGCGTTGGCACTGGTGTGTGGTTCGTCGGTGATCTTCTTCGACCCGATCTTCCAGGGCATGGCGATCTCGCTTGCATCCGGTGTGCTGGTATCGACGCTGCTGACGTTGGTTGTGATTCCGCTCGGTTGTGTCGCCGCCGCGGACTCCCTGTGTGCGGTGGCGGGTTCCAAGTGCCGCAAGTTCACGCGTGGCCAGGAGCCGGATGGCTCCGATGGGGGGCCGGATGACGGGCCCGGCGGTCCCCAGGGTGGTCGCAGCCGCAAGAGTCGCGACCCTGTGTGGGTCAAGGCCTGGAGCGGATTTGCGAGCGTGATGTTCGCCGTGATCGGTGGCGTCGCGTCGTTGGTCGGATTCGTGGGTGGGTTGTTCAAGCGCAAAGCCTCTGCGGCGCCTCAGCGCTCGGTGGCGGAGCAAGGCGCGTCCCGCGCTGCGCAGCCGACAGTTGCTGCACACGCGCCGCCGTCGGCTCCCGCGGCGGCCCAAAACACGGCGCCAGTACCGGACGTCGAACCGACCGCCCAGGCGGCGCCTGCGGCAAAGGATGTACAAAGCACGGTAAGCACTGCACCTGCACCGCTCGTGGCGCCGGAGAGCGCACCACGTGACGCCGGGCGCGACACGGCCGTGAGCAAGAAGGCCAGCAAGTCGGCAAGTAAGCGCGCGACCGTGAAGAAAGTGGAGAAACGCAAGTCTGCTGCGGCGAAAGCCCCTGATTCGGCTTCAGCACGCGCCAAACCTGTGGCCGCGAGAAAGGTGAGCGTGAAGAAAGCGCCGGTTGAAAGCGGCGAAGCGCCGCCGGCGAAACAGGTGCGAACGAAGAATGGCGCAAAGAATGACGGCAAGACCGGTTCGCGCGTCACTGCGACCATGCAGTCGAAAGTGGCGGCCAGTCGCAAGAAAACTTCAAGTAGACGGGGTATCCAGTTGAAAACCCTGGGAAAAACTGGCGGAGACGGGCTAAACTAAAAACAGGCGTAAGGAACGCGCGCGGGATCTGTCCGCTGCGTGGTCCGCTTCCAGGAGGTAAACCTTGGTTGCGCGGCTGTTTTTCTGCTTGTTGACCGTTCCGGCGCTGGTGTTGCTGCCACCGGCGCTGTCGCCGCTCGCGGCGGCGCAGGCGGCAGGCTACACGTGGCAATCGGGTGCCGCGACAGTCAAGCGGCCGCAGTTCCGACCGCTCTCTCACGCCAACCCGGATTGGGGCGGCAGCATCGCGCCGCGTAGTTCCGGCCCGCGGACCCAAGCGCACGCTGCGGTGCGTAACGAGCCGGTGTTTGCGGAGCGTGCTGGAGCGCGCAAGGCAAACCCGGTCACGCGAGGTCAGGAACTCGGCCTGCGTTTTCGTCCTGATGAACGCGCATCTCCTTATCCCGACGACAGCCCGGTGGCGCCAGCGAGCGGGTCCCAGGCGCCGGAACAGGCGCAGTTCCGCCCGACCGGGCCCCGGCGCAGGGCCACCTACGAGGAGTTGCAGGCGACCGAGGTACAGCGGCCGCTGCCAGTGGCGCCGTCACCCTACGCACCGTTGTTGCAGCCGCCCGTCATACCGCCGCAGTGGCCGATCTGGTCGCCATGAGAACACCGAATGCGCAGTCGCGCGCTCGTGTCCCGACCTTGCACAGTACGGGTTAGCGCCGCACCTGTTGAAAACCCGCACGCTCGTTAAGTCGCTGAAACGCAAGCGTGCTTGGCGTTTTGTCACGGGCGCTTCACAGGCCATCCACAGATTTCCCTCGTTTATCCACAGGCTTGTTCACAAGATGTTGTGGTTGACACGGTCCAAACCGCGTATATATTGTGACCAGAGTCTGGGCGCGAAGACGGCCAGCCGTT
>JAGRHA010000290.1 GCA_020445205.1 Gammaproteobacteria bacterium | reverse complement strand
GCAACCCGCTGCCGAGACCGGCGAGTGCCGCGAACGCGACCGACGCGTCGTTCCATCCCCTGAGATCGGCGCCGCTGGCCGCCAGGACCATGATGCCCAGGGGCAAGAGGTAGGCGATCGCAGCGAGGCGCGACAGCTGTCCGTCGGCGATACCGACGATCACGCGATCGCCGACCGCCGCGTCCAGGGTGTTGATCACCTTCATGCGGTGCACCCGGCGACCGAACACCTTGGCCAGTGCACCGGTACCGCAATGCGACGCACTGCCGCAGTGACCACAGGCCGATCGGGCTTCGCTTTCGACCCACGCGCAGCCGTCTGCAGCTGCGACCACGGTCGCCGTCGCTTCCAGCATGGCGGCTACTCCTCCCAGCCTTCGGCTTCCATCGCCGCAAAACGCTCCGGGCTCTTCGGCGCCTGTTGTTCGAGCGCACGCGCGACCCACGACGACGGGCCCGTCGCCAGTTCCTCACGCAGTGATTCGAGCAGATCGGCGATGGCCGCACCCGGCGACACCTTGACCGGCTGTATGCCTGCCGTCTTGAGCTGGCCGATGGCCGAGGCACCGATCGCATTGCTGTACACGGCGGCACAGCCGGCGAGCGCCGCAATCTTGCCGGCGAGCTTGTCCTCGTTTCCGTCCATGGCCAGGGCACCGAACTGCGCGACCTCGATGAGGCGCGCGCCGTCGGCACTGACGGTGTACAGCGCGAACGACTCGGCGGCTCCGAAGTGCTGATTGACTTCCTTCATGTCGGTGGTCGCAAAGCCGACGCGGAGTGCCGTGTCCATCGCCCCACCCTCAGTGCTGCTGTCGAGAACGCGAAGATGCCGCTGCGGATACATGGTTTTCCTCCTGCCGGTATTCGGGCTTCTGCGCCAATACCGAGTGATAGGGTTTGATCTCGCCCTTCTCCAGTTCGAGCAACAGATTGGCCATCTCGAACACGGTCTGGCGGGTACCGCGATAACCGATCCAGGTACGCTGGTAGCCGCCGAGATGGTCGTACTGCGGGAAGCCGGCGCGGATCATGGGCACGCCCAAGCGCCGTGCCGTGTCCACCGCATGCGAGTTGCCGATCAGCAGCTCGGCCGCGTTGGCGCGAGCGAGTTGTTCGAGATCCTCGAGATCACCGATCTTGACCGCCGCACAACCGACGTCCTTGAGCAACGCCGTGTTCGACGGTGCCACGGCGGCCACCGTTTCGGCACCCATGCCGTTGAGCAGGTCGACGAAGGCGTGCATGAGGTCGGCTTCGGCGGCAATTGCGATGCGTGCCATACCGAGCATGAAATGGGTGTCGAGCATCACGTCCTGCAACTGCGCACGTTGGCGTTCAATCTTCTCCGGCACCGGTTCACCGGACAGCGCGTGCAGCACAGCGATCAGCTGATCGCCGGCGTGCAGCCCCATGAGGTGATCGATACGGTGATCGGGCACGCCGGTACGCGCGTGCAAGGCATCTGCCGCGCCGCCCATCGAACGCCCGATCACGAGCGTGGCAAGGGCATCGCCCGCGCTGCGCAGCTCTTCCACAGGGGTACCGCCGATCGTGAGCGGACTGAAGTCGGCATCGGTGAGGTGGCCGTCGAGTGAGTCGGACAGATCCGGGACGATCAGCGGGCGCAAACCGAACATCTCGATAAGGTCCTTGAGCTCCTCGATATCGCCCGGTGTCAGCGAGGCATTGACGAGCACGTTCACCTGCCGACGGCGGCGACCCGGCTGCGTGCCCGCCTCTGCCGCCACGGGTACCAGCGCCTCGATGACGGCCTTGGTGGCATTGGCGAAACCAATCTCGAGCGAACCGCTGAAGTCCGGCGCGGACAGTGCGACAACGGCAACATCGTCGAACTCCGGGCAGCTACGACGGAACTGCTTCACCGCCATGTTCACATCGGCACCCTGGGTCTCAGCGAGTGCCGTGGTCGGTACACCGATCAATGCGGGGCGGCTCTTGCTGCACAGGGTCTTGAGTCCCGTGACCACGTTGTCTTCCGATCCCATGACCGAGCTGACCTGATCCATGGCCGTGGTCTGCAACGGGATCGGTTCGCGGAAGTGGCGCACGAAGAACACCTTGCCGAACGCCGTGCATCCCTGCGAACCGTGCAACATCGGGATAGCACGCCGGAAGCCGAGAAACGCGAGTGCCGCGCCGATGGTCTGACTCGCCTTGAGCGGGCTGACCGAGAGTGCCTTGTTACGCTTGTTGATGTCGGCCATGACTCACCTCACCCGGCTTTGCTCAACGACGAGGCGTCGGCTGCCGGTGCACCGCGCCACGGTGCCGCGGCGCGCACGGCGGACCAGACCGGGCTTTCGACGGTCAGCGTGAGCTGGCGCGCCAGCTCGACCATGCCCTGGTAACCGGCATAGCCGAATTCACGTTCCTGGTTGATGTCGAGAAACGGCACGCGCGCCTTGAGGGCCGTGTACATGTTGCGGCCGCCGGCGATCAGGATGTCGACACCGTTGTCGCGCACGATGTCGAGCAAGGCACGTGGATTGCCGTCTTCGATCATGCGCGCGTCCTCGCCCATGAGCTCACGGATACGCGCCTTGTCCTCTTCGGTCGATTTCTTGGTGCCCGTCGCCACGACCTGCATACCCAGGTCCTGCAAGGCCGAGATGATCGACCAGGATTTCACGCCGCCGGTGTACAACAGCACCTTTTTGCCCTGCAGGCGCTCGCGCCACGGCTGCAGCTGGATGTCGATACGTGCCTCCTCGCGTGCGATCAAGCGCTCGGTACGGGCACTCAGATCGGCATCGTCGATGAGGCGTGCGATGTCACGCAGTGCCTGCGAGACATCCTGGACACCATAGAAGCTGCCCTCGAACCAGGGTGTGTCGAATGCTTCCTGCAGCTTGCGCGCGACATTGATCATGGCTTTCGAACACACCATCATATTGACCTGCGATCGGTGCATGGTCTGCACTTCGCGGTAACGTGCGTCGCCCGACAATGTGCACAGCACGCGCAGGCCGAGTTCATCGAGCAGCGGCAGCACATGCCACAACTCGCCGGCGATGTTGTACTCGCCGATCAGCGCGATATCGTGCACGGTGACGCCGTCCGCCACGGCACCAGATGGCAGAGCATCGGGCTCGCGCGTGCCACACACGTACTTGACCATGGTCTCGCCGGCGATGCGGTTGCCGAGGTTCTTGGTGCCGTAGAAGCCCGCGGCATCGACCGGTACCACCGGCACATCCCAGCGGCTGCTCGCTGCCTTGCACACGGCCTCGATGTCGTCGCCGATCAACGCCGGAACGCAGGTGTTGTAGACGAACACCGCCGCCGGTGCGTGATCCTCGACCGCCTGCTTGATCGACAGGAACAGGCGCTTCTCGCTGCGTCCCATGATCACGTCCTGCTCCGTCAGATCGGTGGTCATACCGATGCGGTACAGGGTCGGGCCCGACGAACGCGTTCCACGGTTGTCCCACGAGCTGCCCGCGCAGGCGATCGGTCCATGCACGATGTGCGCGACGTCGGCGATCGGCAGCAACGCGATCTGCGCGCCGTCGAAAGCGCATCCACCAGCCGAGGCCCCGGGCTTGGGGCGCGCACAACCGGACTTGGACTTCTTGTTGTGCGAGCAGGCCGGCTCGTCGAGCAACGCCGCTATGTCTTTCTGTTTCATCCTGACGCGTACTCCGGCATCGTTTGAGATTGCTGTTGCAACCGCTATGCCAGCGCGTGAATGCGGACTAAGTCGTTGAATGTCGGGAGCGATTTACGTGGTGTGCTGTGTCGTGTTTGCGACAAGGCCACCGACAGGGGGAGATTGCCGACAACGCGCGAGAGACGACCGCGCTAGGGACGGTAGCGGGCGTCGGCCCAGGCGCGCAGTACGTGCGCATCACGCTGCGGCAGGTAGGTAAAGCCAGAGGCCAGATCGCCGAATACCGTCTCGCCGATCTCGAACGGCACGCGTGTCGTCGCCAGCATATGGAAGTACCAGGCGAAACCGTAGCCCGCCGCACGATCGAAGTTGTGCAACGCATTGGCGAGTTCGACACCCTGCAGCCCATTGGCGAGGTCGGGCAGTTCGCTGACGGGATCAGCCGCCACAGGGCGACCCACGAGGTGGCTCGTGCCATTGCTGTCGACCGTCTCGCGCAGCCCCATGACCCAGTGTCGGCACATCGGCTCGCTGGCGGCCGAACTGCCCTGCCAGTCGGCGAACCAGCGCGACTGCGCCACGTCCTGACCGTACGCCGCTTCACGCTCCGCACGCCAGTCCGGGATGCGCAACAGGCGGCGGAAGACGAAGCGCGTCGCACCGACGGGTTCGGGTTCCAGGCGTGGGTAGTCCATCGGATCGACGAACTCCTCGAGATCGTCGGGCAGCCAGTCCGGATCGATCAGATAGCGGTCGAGCACCTCCTGCAATTGCTCCACCTCGAGCTGCACGAAGTCTGCCGGCGCATGGCCACAAGGCGCTGTCAGATAGTGCGTCCTACCCTGCAGACGCGTGGCGAAAAATCCCGCGCCACCGTACTTGTCGAGCAGTCGCGTGACGTCCCCGTCCGATTCCCGCGCCGCCCACTCATCGATGTGTTCCGCCACGCGGCCGTAGTCCCCGTCGACGACACCACCGATACGATGCCAGCCACCACGGCTCAGTACTCGCTCGAAGCGCAATCCCGGCAACACGTTGCCGAGGCGCTCGACGAGTTGCGGAAAGTCGTCTTCGTCGGGCAGCAGATTGCAGACGCTGCGCAGCCGTTCGACATCGATGGAGAAAACATTCTGAGCCGGCATGATTCAGGACTCCAGGTCACCGGTTATCGGTCGCGCATCGAGACGCGTCTCGAGCAGGTGTCTGATGTCGGCGTCGCGCTCGTGCGCCATGCGTTGCAGCATGTCGTCGGGCAGACGCGACGCGACGATGTAGCGAACGCGCCAGTCCGGGTCCTCACTCATCCGCAGCAGACCCGGCGTATCGATGCGTGCCGCTACCGCGCGCCGTATCTCGGGTTCGGGATCGTCAGCCAGCAGGCCGAGACTCGCGTGCGGTATGCGTTCGGCGACCACCAGGCGCACCTCGCGATCACTGTCTGCGAGCATGCGAAACAAGCGGCCCGGCAGCAGCCTGCGTGCAACGTACTTGCGCACCAGGTAATCCTCGTCATCGACGAGTACTTCGAGCCGATCGAGCGGCAGGCGGTCAGCCACGGTGATACGCACCTCGCGATCCGAGTCGCTGATCAATGCATCGAGTCGATCCGGTGGTAGACGGTAGGCGAGCACGCGCCGCACGACTTCATCCGGATCGCCGAGCAGTCCCTCGAGTGCCGGTTGCGACAGGTAGCGCGCGGCAACCGCGCGGCGCTCCCAGCATTCGTCGGCCGCGTAGTCCTCGGCCATGTCTGGATTGGCACGAAAGAAACGGTCCATGAGACGCCCGCTCGACGAACGCGCACAGGCGTCGGCCGGGTTGCAACGCCCTGCCTCAAGCAGGTTGTCGCGGTGTGGGCATTGCCCGCAATCGGCGGCCGCCCCCGCGATGGCTGTGCATGTCATGACCCGCACCCTGCACCTGCCGCCTAGTCGTCCTCGACCTCTGCCAGCACCAAGCCGGTGGCACACGCGACATCCTGGGTGAAACACAGACAATGGTTACGCCCGTCGACCAGGTAGACGTTGAACGCCTGCCGTTCGCGCACGGGCGCGGCGTTGGCGATATCGTCATCCATGCAGAAGGTGAAGTGCAGGTCGGGTAGCAGCGCGCGCAACTTCTGCACGGTGTCGGTGCCGACGCCTTCACGTTCGACCAGACCGACGACCTGTTCGAGCTGTGCCTCCTCGATCATGATTCGGCAGCCTCACGCTCGAAACGTACGCGTTCCTCGGGTGCCTGCCCCATGACCTTGGACAGCCAGGGTGGCGGCGAGCCGGCGAGCACCGGGATGAGCTTTTCGACCTGCTCGCGCGCGTGCCCGCCCTGCGGGAACTTGACCGGGTGGATACCGGCCTTGACGACTTTCGCCGCCGCGGGCCCACCGACCGACATCACATAGAGCACCTGGCAGTCGGCGATCAATCCGGCACGATAGGCGTTCTTGTCGTCTTCGGCGCCACTGTCTTCCACCTCGCGCACATCGATCAGACGCACCTCCGCGGCCGACGCCTGGTAGACGAGGAAATAGCGGCACGAGCCAAAGTGGCCGTCGAGGTTTTCGCCCTGATTGGAGGCGCAGGCGACGCGGATGGAGCCGGGCATGTCGCCGTCGAGATAAGGCTGCACCGACGGCAGCGGCGCCTGGCCGGCGTCATGCTCGCCCTTGAGAATTGCCACGGCCTCCTTGAGCGGCCCGATATCGACGTCGTTCAACTCACCGTCGGCCGCGGCGCGCAGCGCCTTGACCGTAAGCTTGCCGAGCTTGCCCTTGGTGGGTGGCAGTCCCACGGCGTCGCTGAGAACACGCAGCAGACGTGTGACATCGGTATCCGGCAGTGCGCGGGCGGCAAGGCCGAGGCGCAGTGCCACGTCGTCAGAAATCGGTGCAGCCATTGTCGATGACCTCTTACGGTGGGCTGGTGTTCAACGGGCGCGGCCCACGCCGCGCCCTTACCCGGCGTTGTCAGGCAGGGATGATGCAGTCGTCTTCCATGCAGGCATCGAGACACTGCGGCACATCGAACTCACCTTCGCACTCCGTGCAGGTTTCGGGATCGATGGCATAAACGCCTTTGAACGGTTTGATCGAGCTCGTCGGGCAAACCGGTTCACAATCACCGCAAGCGGTGCATACGTCACGTACAATCTGAAGAGCCATTTGGGTTTCCTCCGCGGCGTGGATCACGCCTTCTTGAAGCGCAAGGTTGTCGGGAAGGACGGTGGCGGACTGATGGGATCGATGTACCAGCGCGAGCCGTCGGTGAGTTCCACCTCACCACCCCACTCGCTCTCCGAATCCCGTTCAACCGTGGCGATCGTTTCCTCCATGTCCTTCTTGGCGACATAGAAGAGCAGCTCGCCGCTTTCCTTCCTGCGAATCATCACGTTGGGCATGTCGAACCTCCGAACGACCGGCACCGGACCAGCGAACTGGCCCGGTACCGATTCCGCATCAGCGGATCAGGTCGTAGTTGTAGTCCGTCGTCCCCATGCCGCGCGTCTCTTCGTCGAGGCGTTCGAGCACAGCGTTGACCAGCGTGGTGAGGATGTACATGGCGCCCTCATAACCCAAGGTGGTCATGCGATGCAGGTGATGACGATCGAAGATCGGGAAACCGATGCGGATCAACGGCACCTCGAACTCCTTGCCCTTGTGCAGGGTATCGCGCTGGATGAACTTGCCGTAGCTGTTGCCGATCATGAAATCGGGCTTGTTGGTGAACACCAGCGAACGCATGTGCCACAGGTCGGCACCGATGTAGACGGTGCTGTTCTGACCGTACGGCGACTCCGAGCACAGTTGCTCGACCGCCTTCTTCCAACGCTTGTTGGCGTGGTTGCAGAGGATATGCGTCGGCTCGGCACCCAGTTCGAGCAGAAACTTGGTCATACCCAGGACGAAATCGGCATCACCCCACAGCGCAAACTTCTTGCCGTGCAGCCAGGCGTGGCTGTCGGTCATCATGTCAACGAGTCGGCCGCGCTCCTTGGCCAGCGATGCCGCGACCGGCTTGCCGCTGAGCTCGGAGACCTTCATGAGGAACTCGTCGGTCCACTCGAGGCCCATCGGGATGTTGATCGCACTGGCTGGCTGCTTCCAGGTGTTCTGCACGAACTTCTTCGTCTTCACCAGCTGCCACGGCTGCAACAACAGCGTGTCGATCGCGTTCGGCGCGTCCTTCATCTCGTCGAGCGCGGTGCCGCCGGAGTACATGCGGAACTCACCATCGGCGGGTGTATCCAGCACCTCGGTCGGATCGCTGAGGAGGCTGTACTCGACACCCATCTCTTGCATCATCCGGCGCATCACACGGTAGTTTCCGAGGTAGGTTTCGAATCCCGGCACGATGTTGATCTTGCCGTTGGAGCCGACCTCCTTGTCTTCCATGTGATTCAGCGTGAAGTAACGCTGGATGCCTTCGAACATATTGTCCCAGCCCGTGGTGTGGCTGCCGACGAAGCTCGGCGTATGCGCGAACGGCGTTGGGAATTCCTGCTCGATATGACCTTCCTTCTTGGCGTTGTTGATGAACGCGTTGAGGTCGTCACCGATGACCTCGGCCATACAGGTGGTGGAGACTGCGATCATCTCCGGTTTGTACAAGGCTTTGGCGTTTTCCAGGCCGTCGAACATGTTTTTCTGGCCACCGAACACGGCCGCGTCTTCGGTCATCGAGTCCGACACACAGGAGACCGGCTCCTTGAAGTGACGGTTGAAATAGGTGCGGAAATACGCCACGCAGCCTTGCGAGCCATGCACATACGGCAGTGTCTTCTCGAAGCCCAGGGCGCACAGCACGGCGCCGAGCGGCTGACAGGCTTTCGCCGGGTTGACGGTCAGGGCCTCACGCTGGAAGTTGAGATCCTGGTACTCCTGGGTCGTCGTCCATTGGAACACCTCCTGGATCTTCTCCATCGGCGCCCGTTCTTCAACGGTGTTCTGCTTGTTGGACAGGTTCGCCTTGTACTCCTCGCTGCGGAACAGCGGGTAGCTGGGCTGGATGTTTTCGACATTCTGAGACATGTTGCTTCTCCTGCTGCGCCGCAAATCCGCGGACGCCAGCCTAGATCGATTCAGAAAATGGCCGGGATTCGACCGGACCGGCGGCGTGTCGCCGGTCCGGCATTACCCGTGCAATGCCCGGTCAGGCACCTGCCGCCACGGCTTCGGGCTCTTGCGACGCCTTCAACCACGGTGCCGTCATCTTGTTCCAGCACGGGTTGTTGAGCGTCATGTCCATATCACGGGCGAAGATGGCGAAGCCGTCGTAGCCGTGGTACGGACCCGAGTAGTCCCAGGAATGCATCTGGCGGAACGGGATACCCATCTTCTGGAAGATGTACTTTTCCTTGATGCCGGAACCGATCAGGTCGGGTTTGACCTTCTTCACGAACTCCTCGAACTCGTACCCGGTCACGTCGTCGTACAGCAAGGTGGCATTGCCCATTTCCTTGATGGTGCGATCGTAATCGTCGTTGTGTGCGAACTCGTAGCCCGTGCCGACCACTTCCATGCCAAGGTCCTCGTAGGCACCGATGACATGACGCGGACGCAAGCCACCGACGTACAGCATGACGCGCTTGCCTTCGAGGCGCGGGCGGTACTTGGCGATGACCGCTTCGTACTCCGCCTTGTAACGCTCGATCACGCGCTCGGCGCCTTCCTTGATCTTGTCGTCAAAGTAGCTGGCGATCTTGAGCAGCGATTCGGCGATCTTGGTCGGCCCGAAGAAGTTGTACTCGACCCAGGGAATACCGTACTTCTCTTCCATGTGACGCGAGATGTAGTTCATCGAGCGATAGCAATGGATAAGGTTGAGTTTGACCTTCGGAGTCAACTCCATCTCGGACAGCGTACCGTCACCCGACCACTGTGCGACCACGCGCAGGCCCATTTCTTCGAGCAGCGTGCGCGACGCCCAGGCATCGCCACCGATGTTGTAGTCGCCGATGACGGCGACGTCGTACGGGGTGGTCTCGAAGCTCTCGTCACCATCGCGGTTGCCGATGACCCAGTCACGGATGGCGTCGTTCGCGATGTGATGGCCAAGCGACTGCGACACGCCGCGGAAGCCCTCGCAGCGCACCGGTACCACGGGCTTTTCGAGTTCCTTCGCTTTCTTCTTGGCGACCGCCTCGATATCGTCACCGATCAGACCGATCGGGCATTCCGACTGGATCGACACGCCCTTGCTCATCGGGAACAACTGTTCGATCTCGGTGATCAGCTTGTCGAGTTTCTTGTCGCCACCGAACACGATGTCCTTTTCCTGGAAGTCCGAGGTGAAGTTCATCGTGCCGAAGGTGTTCACGCCGGTCACACCGACGTAGTAGTTGCGACGACCCGCACGCGAGTACTGGCCGCAGCCGACGGGGCCGTGCGAAATGTGGATCATGTCCTTGATCGGGCCCCAGACTACGCCTTTGGAACCGGCGTAGGCGCAGCCACGGATGGTCATCACACCGGGCAGCGACTTGCGATTCGACGTGATGCACTTCTTGGACTGTTCAATTTCCTGGTCATTGACCGCGAGATGCTTGGCGCGGTCTTTCTTGGCCTTTTCGGGATAGACCTCGAGCACCTCCTGGATGAGGGCTTCGGTCTCTTCACGAGTCATTGCAGACATTGTCTATCTCCTGTGACGCCGGAACCAATCCGCCCACGGCGCCAGTCTGGACCGGCGGTGGGCCGAACCGCCCACCACCTGTGCGTTGAGAAAAGTCGCTCGATCAGGCGGTCGCTTCTTCAGCGGCTTTCTGGCCGATGATGCTCTCGTCCTCTTCCTCCATGATGCCGAATTCCATCAGCAGCTCTTCGAGCTCATCCATGGTGCAAGGCGTCGGGATGACCAGCTTCTTGTTGTCGATGACCTTCTGCGCCAGTGTGCGGTACTCGTCCGCCTGCTTGGCGGTCGGGTCGTACTCGATGACGGTCATACGACGGATCTCGGCGCGCTGCACGACGTTGTCGCGCGGCACGAAATGGATCATCTGCGTACCCAGCTTCGCCGCCAGCGCTTCGATGAGCTCATCTTCGCGGTCGGTATTGCGGCTGTTGCAGATGAGGCCGGCGAGACGCACACCACCGGAGTTGGCGTACTTCACGATGCCCTTCGAGATGTTGTTGGCGGCATACATCGCCATCATTTCGCCGGAGCAGACGATGTAGATCTCCTGCGCCTTGTTCTCACGGATCGGCATGGCGAAGCCACCGCACACGACGTCGCCCAGTACGTCGTAGAACACGAAGTCGAGATCTTCTTCATAGGCGCCTTCCTCTTCGAGGAAGTTAATCGCGGTGATGACACCACGACCAGCACAGCCGACGCCCGGCTCGGGACCACCCGACTCGACGCACTTGATGTCGCCGTAGCCGACCTTGAGCACATCCTCGAGCTCGAGGTCTTCGACGGTGCCGGCTTCGGCAGCCATTTCCATGATCGTGTTCTGCGCCTTGGAGTGCAGAATCAGACGGGTGGAATCGGCCTTCGGATCGCAACCGACGATCATGACCTTCTTACCCAGTTCGGCAAGACCGGCCACCAGATTCTGGGTCGTGGTAGATTTTCCGATGCCACCCTTCCCGTAAATCGCGCACTGACGCAAAGCCATGGTTCAATCTCCTATCAACGTTTGTCAGGTCACTCATGGACGCTACACGTCCGACGTACGGTGTTGAGCAATCCCTGTGCCAACGCATCAGAAGCAGCGCAAGCGCTTGTTTGAACAGGTGTATTGAAGAGATTGCAGGGCACTTGCACTGCGGAGCACTTCGCACAAAACCTTTGCGCATGTATGGATGACGACAATTGCGACAACCCACGACCGCAGCGTATCGACGCGTCACTGCCACGCGGCGCGACACTGCCGTTCAATCGTTGCAGCCTGCCGGCGCGCCTGATCGGCAGCCTCACGTTTCAACGTCATCCGACCGCATTGGCACTCGACGGCGTCGCGTCGCTGCATCAGTCGCTGTTCGACAGGCTGGCAACGATCGACGGCGCCGACGAACGCGAAGCCCTGTTTCGTACCCACATGGCCGCGAGCTTTCTGCTCGATCACCCGGACGAGGCGGGATACGACGCCGGTGCGCGCCACCCCGGACGCCGCAAGGCCGATTACCTGAGATTGTTGCGTGGCTGGATGTTCGACAGTGACAGTCGCGAGGGCGCAGTCATCAAAGGTTGGGCGGAATCGCGCTTCGGCCTCACGCCGCGCTCACATCGTGGAATGATTCGCCAGCTCAATGATGCGACCTATCACGATTTCTGTATCGAGCGTGCCGTCGGCCTGTTGAACACCAACGCGCTCGATGCGCAGCTCGACCTGCTGTACAGCTATTGCCAGTTCGAGCTCGCGCGTCGCCACCCGGGGTGCAGCCATCTGACCCTGTATCGCGGCATCAACCAGCTCGATACCGTCGAGCAACTGACGAGTACCGATACGCTGCGCATGGTGCTGTTGATCAACAATGTGACGTCGTTCGCCGACAGTGCCGACCGCGCCGGCGAGTTCGGCGATCACGTGGTGATGACACAGGTACCGATAGCCAAGATCCTGTTCTACCCGGGCCTGCTGCACGGAACCTTGCAGGGTGAGAACGAACACGTGGTCATAGGCGGCCTGTACGAAGTCACGCGCGTGGCGATGTAACGAAGCCCTCACGCGCAATTGTCGCGACCCGCACAACCGCTCACCTGACATTACTGTAAGCATCTGATTGACAGCCGGTTTCTCTGATGGCCCGTGTCTTGCAGCGATGACCTCGTCGCCAGCAACCTACGGAGAACGACTGCCGTGATGTCGAACCAGCTTGCCGAACTGATCAGCGGGGTGAAGGATGGCAGCATCGTGCCCTACCTCGGACCGGGTGTTCTCTCGGATGTTGTGCACAGCGTCACCGGCGCCGCGATGCCGGCGGACAGCGACAGCCTGATCCTTGCGATGAACGGTGGCAAACCGATGGCGCCACGCCTGATGTGGGAGTTTCCACGCGCAGCGATGGACGTCGAACTGAAACGCGGGCGCAAGGCCGTCACGCGTTTTCTCGACGCCACCTACGCCGACGGTGACTGGAGTCGCTCGGCCGTACACGACTGGATCGCGAGCGTGATGCCGCCCTACGTTGTCGACGTCAATCGCGACACGCAGTTGCAGGACACCTACGCCGACCGTCCCCATACGCTGATCCGCGGCGTCGCGCGCATTGCGGGAAGCGATTACCGCTTCCGAATTCACCATTACGACGGCAACCGCTATTCGGCCAAGGAGATTGCACCGGATGACGTGGATCCGGCACTGCCGATTCTGTTCAAACCGACCGGCAGTCCGACCCCCGATGCAAACTACATCGCGTCGGATGCCGACTATGTCGACTACATCACCGAACTCATGGGCGGTTTCGCGATCCCGGGTTTCCTCAAGTCGTATCGCAAAGGCAAACGCTACCTGTTCCTCGGTATCCGCCTGGTCCGCGACACCGAACGCATGATGCTTTCCGACATCATTTATGCTGCCGGCGAACCCTCCGGCTGGGTGCTGATCGACGAACCGACGGACAAGGAGCGTCGCTTCTGCGCGAGCAAAGGCATCGAGGTGATCGAGGCCGATTGGCGCGATCTGCTTGCTGCGGACCCTGCGCTACCGGACACCGTCGGGGCCACCCAGGGCACGGCTGAAGTCGGGTGCTGACCATGACACTGTTCCGCGCATGCCTGGGAAAGACCGCCTGCGTCGACGACAGCGAAGGCTGCCGCACCTGTCGCAGGAGCAATGACGAAATCGCGGCTGCTCGCCGCCTCATCGACGACATCGCACGCTCCGCGATCGACGCCGGCTACGTCAACTATGACGAGTTCGTCGCCTACATCGCGCGCAAGGCGAATGCAAAGATCCGCTACACCATAGAGCCAACAGGACATCAGAACACCGCGTCGCGCTCAGAGGCCATCCATGGCTGATGTCCTGCAAGACTACCGATACCTTGCAGAGGACCAACGCCTCGGTGTGGCATCGATGGACGACACGCATGAGGAGTTCCTGTCGCTTTACGAACACCTCAGACAGGCAGACAACGCGGCTTTCCCACAACTGTTCCGTCTCATGTGTGAACACACGCGTGCACATTTCGCCGCCGAAGAGGCCTTGATGAAGGCAACGGACTTCCCCGCACTCGCCGAACACACCGCGGATCATATGCGCGTGCTCGGCGAACTCGATCGATTTCTGTCGCGCGCTCAAGGCGGACGCCAGCAACTCGCACGCGCATGGATCAACGAACAACTGCCCGAGTGGTTCCGCGCTCACCTGCTCAACATGGACAGTGCGCTGGCCGCTCACATCGTCGGACGCGAGAAACCGCGCCATGTACATCTGCGTCTGCTACGCGATTAACGAACGCAAGGTCCATGAGGCGGTATCGGCAGGCCACTGCGACCTCGCCGGGCTGCGCGCTCACCTCGGTTGCGGACGCTGCTGCGGTCACTGCACGGCGCACCTGCGCGACATGGTCAAACAACATCAGTGCAACGGCCAAACGGCCCTACCCGTGGCCGGCACGTCGACACAATAAGAGGGCTCTTCCCATGCAAGGCGAAAAAGGCGTCATCGACCTGCTCAATCAGGCGCTGAAGATCGAGTTGACGGCCGTCAACCAATACTTTCTGCACGCACGCATGTATGACAACTGGGGACTCACCGCGCTCGGCAAGCATGAGTACGACGAGTCCATCGAAGAAATGCACCATGCCGACAAACTGATCGAGCGCATCCTGTTGCTCGAGGGCCTGCCCAATCTGCAGGATCTCGGCAAGCTGCTGATCGGCGAGAACGTACCCGAGTGCCTGCAGGGCGATCTCACGCTCGAGCGCCAGGGCCGCGAACACTACCTGCAGGCGATCGCGCACTGCGAATCGGTTCGCGACTTCGTGTCACGCGACATACTCTCGGCGATTCTTGCGGATACCGAAGAGCACATCGACTATCTCGAGACGCAACTCGACCTGGTCGACAAGATCGGCGTACAGAACTACCTGCAGACGGCGATGGGCGGTATTGCCAACTAGGGGCTTCACCTGGCGGCGTGACGTATGTCCAGCGCGCCAGGGCGTGCAATGCACCCACGCGGCGTGTGGGTCACGTCACGAATACGCCTTGGCCGCAAAGCTTCCTTGCGCACCTGCTCAGCGATACTCCCCCGCACATCATGGGCATGGATGCCTCGGCGCTGCGTTGGTCGAAACACCCACCCGCCACCGACACGGCGCCGTGTGAGCCGCCCCTAACCGGACGCTGCCCCCCCGTCGCGCACCATCGGCGTCGAGCGTAACAGTGCCACAGACTGACGCGATACCCGCTGTGCCACTCCCGGATCGAGCCGCTGCAGCCAGCGCAGTGGAATGCTGTCGACGCCATAGAGCGCACCGGCAAGCATGCCGAGAATCGCACCCGTGGTATCCGCATCGCCACCGCGGTTGACGACATCGACGAGTGCCGTTTCGAACGAGGATTGTGTGGCGAACGCCTGAAACACGGCGCGCAGCGTATCGACGATGTAACCGCTCGGATTCTGCACGGGTCGACGTGCGCGAAAGCCGAACTCCGGGTTGGCAGTGACGAAGCGATCCACTGCGCCACACAGTTCGTCGCGTGACGCGCCACGCAGCGCCGCCTGGACGAGTTCGACGAGCACCACTGTCGCCACGTCCGAGAGCGCATTGTGGTGTGTCGTGCGCGCCTGATCGAGTGCACCTCGACGTACGACGTCCGCCGGGCTCGCCAGTGTCGCCAGCGCCACGGGAAGACAACGCATGGCGGCACCGTTGCCCGCACCCTGGTCGTCATAGGGAACCCGCGGTTCACCCGTGTGCCGGTAATGAACAATACCGCGACGCACAGTGTGGCCGATATCCACGGGCTTTTCGCGCATCCAGTCGCTGAACGCCAAAGCCACGCCGTGCGGATCGACACGGCCCTGTTGTCTCAGAATGCAGTCACCAAGGGCCAGGCTCATCTCGGTGTCGTCGGTCACCTGCCCGCGTCGCAGGCGCAACCAGCCACCGCCCAGCAGCTGATCATGGACGCCGTGGCGCAGGCGGATCTCGTTCGGCGTCATGAACTCGACAGTGGCACCCAGGGCATCGCCGACAGCCAGACCGAGATAGGCACCGCGCGCGCGACGCTCCAGGTCGGGCGGAAGGCCTTCAGTCTTCGGGACCGAAACAGTTCGCATAGTCCGCGCAAACCTCGCACGACGGCGAGCGACAGACATAGATGCCTTCGGTTTCGCACAACTGCTTGTACAGAAACTTCTTCCATTTCATGTCACGATCGTTGCGCGTTGCGAGCAATGGAAAATTGTCATGCATGAGGCACGAGAGATCAGATCGCGACCACAGACCAAGATCCTGCCACAGGTGATCGTCACCCATGCAGGCGCTGGCGACGATCGTCGCCATCCAGTCCTCTGAAGGCGATACGTTGGCGCGCCCTCCGAGCATCAGGCGTCGCAGATCGTCGATCTCCGACACCCGTTGCACATCGACGGTGCGTGCACTGTCGGGCGCGGCCAGATCGGCGCCCGGAAAATGGTAGGCGATCATTTCATTGAATGCCTGCGACGAGAGACCCAACCGGACCGGCAACGCACTGCCACCGAACGACCAAGAGGCGATGATGCATGCCAACGCATGATCGTTGCTCACCCCACGGGCGTATCCGGATAGATACGCATGCAGATCTCTCACGCTGAAGTTCATCTCGCCGCAGGCTGACACGATCAATACTCGACCAGAATGTCTTCGTCGCGCGGAATCATCTGGCACGCCAGACGCCACTCGGTTGGCAGATCATCCACAGCCATCGCATCGACTTCGTCCTTGCTTATCTTGCCGAGCTGACGCAAGACCGTGATCTCCTTGTCGGTCAACGGACCACCCATACGCTGATGCTTCTCCGCATCGACGCTGGAAACCCTGACCAGACAGCTGCCACATTCGCCATCCTGGCAGTCGAACCCGATCGGGATCTTGTTGGTCTTGGCAATCTTCAAAACGGTTTCGGTGTGACTGCCGGAAACGGCGTAGACCGTCTTGTCTTTGTATTCGGGGCTGGTAAACGTAATGAGGGCCATGATATTTGCTCCTTGAACGGTTGCACGGCGTAGTAAATTGAATGGACGAACGGTGTCTACTCAGGTCGGCTTGACGATACAGTCGCCGATAATCTGCGCCTGACACGCAAGGCGGTCATGGCGCCCGGCCATGTTCTCCTTGAGTACCTTCTCCTCAAGCACAGAGGGTTCGCTGAGGTGGTTCCACCCTTCCACGACATGCATCATGCAGGTGCCACAGTCTCCTTCGCGGCAGCCGTAGATGATGCCTGCGCCGATCTTTTCCGATACCTCGATCACACGCGTGCCCGCCGGTACGTTGACCGTCTGCTGGATGTCTTCAAACGTAATTTTTGCCTTAGGCATGATTCAACTCCGATTTCTCACAAAAATTCTTCTCACTCACCCTGATCGTTAACTGCTGCCCGCGTCGCTCAGCCGAGATCGGCGAGTTCGACGACCCGGCCCGCAGCGCGCGCGCCGACCAGTTCACTGGCCAACGCGCGACCCCATTCCTCGCACTCCACGATCTCTTCTTCCGTCGGGATGAGCTTGAGCCGCAGGCCTTGCAATGGCACACGCATCTTCAGGCCGCGCATGCGATCCTCGATCATCGGTACGGCCTCGCCGCTCCATCCGTAGCTGCCGAATGCCGCGCCCAGCTTGCCTTTCAGGCTGACCACAGTGAGCGACGACAACAGGTCCCACACCGGCTTCACGGCGTCGCCATTGATCGTCGGCGAACCGAACGCCAGCGCATCGGCTTCTTCGATGAGATCGACGAACGGATCCGTCTCACCGCCTTCGAGGTCATACAGGGAGACACGCACACCGGGAATGGCGTCAGCGCCTTCGTAGACGGCTTCGGCCATGCGCGCCGTGTTGCCGTAGGAACTCATGTAGAAGATCGCCAACGACCGCTCGTCGTCGTCGAGCCTTCCGGCAAGCGTCGACATGGACAACTCACGATAGTGCGCGACGTAGCGGCGCGGGCGGTCACGCAGGATCGGTCCATGCGTGGGCGCGATCATGTTCAGCTTGAGCGGCTCGATCAGCGCCAGTGCTTCGATCACCCATTGCTTGAACGGGCGCATGATGTGCGCGTAGTAGTAGTCGAAAGAAAAGCGAAAGTCGCCGACCAGATCATTGAACAGGCGAAAATCGCAGTAGTGACAACCGAACACGTCACCTGAGAACAGGATACCGTCGCCCTCAAGGTAGGTGCACTGCGTGTCCGGCCAATGCAGGAATGGCGTGTGCAGAAAGCGCAGCGTGCGATTGCCGATGCTCACGCAATCCCCCGTACCGACGGTGGTGTACGGCAGCGGCTGATCCTTCGGTTTGAGCAGGGCTTTCAACATCGACGTCGCGCGCGTCGAGATGAACAGCTGTGCCTGTGGTGCGCGGCGCATGAGCTCGGGTAATGCGCCGCTGTGATCCGGCTCGAGGTGGTTGAGTACGATGACCTTGATTTCGTCGTAACGCGCAACCGATTCGATGCGGTCGAAAAACTCGTCGGCGAACTCGAGCTTGACGGTATCGACGATCGCCACGCCATCGTCGCCACGAATGAGGTACGCGTTGTACGTCGTACCGTTCGCCGTCTTCAGAATGATATCGAACGTGCGCAGCGTGGGATCGAGTGCGCCGACCCAGTAGACGTCCGGCGCAAACTGCACGGCACGACGTGCCGAGAGATCGTCGGACAAGGTCGTGCTCACGCCGGCATTCCCTGTGCGGCACATGACGGCTCATCGACACCGAGCTGTGCGCACTGCGTGAGGTCGGCATTCAACGCCACATCGACACCCAGCCTGCGCAAGACCTCGTCGCCGAAGAAGCCCACCGAGAGACCATACGGCGTCTCGATGAGCGGCCGGCGGATGAGCAGCGGATCGTCGATCAGCAGACGCAGTGCGCTCTTGGCATGCAGGCGCGAGGGCTCGACCTCGCCCGACTTGACCCGCGGCGAGCTGGCGTTGAACCAATGCGCGACAGGCAGCCCGGTCATGAACGCAGACAGGCGTTCAACGGTCCAGGGTTCACGCAACAGATCGCATTCGATCACCGTGTGTCCGAGCTCCCGCAACAGCCCCTTTTGCCGGACATTGGTCAGGCAACCCGGTTTGCCGTAGAAAACGACGTGTGTCATCGCGTATGCCCTCCCGATGTTTCGCGGATCACGCTCAGCAACGCGGATTGGCGCCGCCAGGAGCGAACGGATACGTTCGCCCACTCGGGTTTGGCCACGTGCCTGGGCCGTTCACCGATCCACCGTCGCAGGGCGCGCGCCAGCGGGTGGCTCCGATGGGGGATGTGTGCCGCGTCGAGCACCGCCAATTTTCCCGTCAGTACGGTCATGTCGCCTCCTCAACGGGCCTGAATCTCGGCCATCGCCGCCGCCATGCGCTCCGGCGGGATGCCGGTCAGCGAGCCAGGCGGATTCATCGCTTCGCCGAACGCATCGAGGATGGCGCCTTCGATCGGGCAGATACTCGCGCACTGTGCGTCGGCATGGTCGCCCTCACACTCGGTGCACTTCTTCGCATCGATCCGGAAATGCGGACTGGCCTCGAAGATGGCCTTACTCGGGCATACCGGTTCGCATGCCCAGCAGTTCACACAGGTTTCAACGATCTGCAATGCCATGATCAATTCCCCCTCAAGCGCCGGCTTGGAGTGAAACGCTGCCGACCGCAAGTGGTGCCACCAGCCCCTTCTCGACCATCTCCGCATACACCGCCGCGACCGCATCTTCGATCGCTTCCATGGCATGCTCGCCGTTGGGCTGGATGCCCGCGCTCTCGAGCATCTCCCAGGGTTCGTAGCCGATCTTCGAACACAGCACGGCCTCACAGCCTTGCAGGGTGGCGATGATCTTTTCGAGGGTCGTCTCGGCATCGCCGCAGGTGTCGCCGCCGCTGCAGTACAGATCGACCTTGCGGTGACCGATGAAACGCACGTCGGTCGCCGAGGCCTCGTAGACGAGGAATTCCTTGGCATGTCCGAAATGTTGGTTGATCACCCCGCCACCGCTCGTCGCGACAGCCATGAGGACCGGGCGGGTTTCCTTCTTGGCGCGCTTGATCGACGACAATGCGACCAGGCGTTCGCCACTTTGCTTCTGCTGTGCCTCGAGATTGGCTTCGATGGTCGCCTGGTATTCGGCACGCGCTCGCATCGCCTCGGCGTAGTCGATCTCCATCGTTTCGACCTTGTCCATGGTGAACTCGTCACCACGATCCTCGCCCAGCATGCCGACGGCATCCGCACGACACTGACGGCAATGACGCATCATGTTCATGTCGCCCGCACAGGCGTCCTGGAGCTTCTGCAGTTCGTCGTGGGTCGGTCCACGTTGACCCATGACGCCGAAAAATGTCCCATGTTCGGCTTCTGCGATCAGCGGCATCACGTTGTGTAGAAACGCGCCCTTGGCCTTGACCACCTTGCTGACCTCTTCGAGATGGGTGTCGTTGACACCTGGGATCATCACCGAGTTGACCTTCACCAGAATTCCACGCTCGGTGAGCATCTCGAGGCCTTTCTGTTGCTGTTCGATCAGTATCTCGGCACCCTTGCGACCCTTGATGCGACGGTTGTTCCAGAAGATCCACGGGTAGATCTGCGCGCCGATCTCGGGATCGACGCAGTTGATCGTGATGGTGACGTGATCGATGTTGTGCTTGCACAGCTCCTCGACCTGCGCCGGCAGCGCGAGACCGTTGGTCGACACACACAGTTTGATGTCGGGCGCCTTGTCCGTGAGTTGGCGGAAGGTCTCGAACGTGCGTTCTGGATTCGCCAGCGGATCACCGGGGCCGGCGATGCCCAGCACTGTCATCTGCGGGATGTTGGCGGCGACGGCCATGACTTTCTTCACGGCCTGATCCGGTGTCAGCAACTCGGACACCACACCGGGTCGCGATTCGTTGGCGCAGTCGTACTTGCGATTGCAGTAGTGGCACTGGATGTTGCAAGCGGGCGCGACGGCGACGTGCATACGTGCATAGTGGTGATGCGCTTCTTCCGAGTAACACGGGTGGTTGTGAACCTTGGCCCGGATATGCTCGGGCAGGTGCGACAGCTGATCGGCACTGCCGCCACAGCCGCTCGATGAACAGCCTGCACTCGAATCCTGCTTGTCGTCGTTCAGCACGGTGAGTTCCATCAAACATCCCCCACAGGTGGTCGTGACACGGTCTATGAAGCAACCAATGCAGAGAGCGTGCCGAACTCTTTCGGTGATTTAAGTCATTATTTTTACGCGACATTTTTGGTGTTTCACCGAACAACTGTGAGAAACGCGACAGGCCACGGCGAGGACATGTCGAACAACACACAAAGCGTTCAGCGGCAGGAGTGCGGGAACGCGCGACAGCCGGTGTGCACCGGCGCTGCGCTCAGAGCTGACGGACAGTGATATTGAGTGTCTGGATGCGATACGCGATCTGACGTGGGGTCATACCGAGCAGGCGCGCGGCCTTGGCCTGCACCCAACCGGCCTCTTCCAGGGCCGCGATGACGCGCTCGCGTTCATCGAGATTGGGATCGCTGAAGTCCACGCCCGTGCGTCTCGCAGCGGGCACCGCCGACATCGGTCGCGACGACGACGGCATGCCACCGATACCTGTCCTGTCGATGGAGTCGCGATCGATCACGGCATCGCGGCTCATGACCGCGGCACGCTCGAGGCAGTTCTCGAGTTCCCTTACGTTGCCCGGCCAATCGTGCCGCATGAGGGCGCGGACGGCGCTCTCCGTGATACCGATTTCGCGTCCCTGAAGTCGTGCGACTTTGGCAACGAGGAAATGCGCCAGTTCGGGCAGGTCTTCGATACGCTCACGCAACGGCGGCATCATGATCGGCATCACGTTGAGCCGGTAGTACAGGTCTTCACGGAAATGGCCGTCATGGACCTCGGATTCGAGGTCACGATTGGTCGCGGCGATCACGCGCACATCGACCTTGTGGGTACGGCTGCCACCGACGCGTTCAAATTCGCCTTCCTGCAGAACACGCAGCAGCTTGGCCTGGAACGCGGGCGAAATCTCGCCAATCTCGTCGAGGAACAATGTCCCGCCATCCGCCTGTTCGAACCGGCCCTTGCGTTGCGACACCGCGCCCGTGAACGCACCCTTCTCATGACCGAATAACTCGGATTCGAGCAGGTTGTCGGGTAACGCTGCGCAGTTGAGCTTGATAAACGGCCGGTTGGCACGCGGCGAGTTGTAGTGGATCGAGTTGGCGACGAGTTCCTTACCAGTGCCCGACTCACCGCGGATCAATACCGTGGTGTTCCACTTTGCGACCTGCCGGATCTGCTCGAAGATGATCGTCATCGGGTACGAGTGACCGATCATGTTGCTGAAACCGTGTTCGCCCTTGACCTGCCGCCGCAACGAGTCACGCTCGTCGCGCAACTGGCGTTGTTCGGCGGCAACGGTACGCGCGAGACGCACCGATTGACCGATCAGGTTGGCGACCATCTCGAGGAATCGCGCATGGCGCACGAGCACGAACTCGCCCATGGGGGGTTGCGCCGCGAATACGCCGACCGGCTCATCGTCACCAATGTGGATCGGCACACCGATCATGGGCAAGTCCGGATCGAATACGCGCAAGCGATCGAGAAACTTCGGTTCGTCACCGAGGCGCGGCATCACCCATGGCTCGTCGCGCTCGAGTATGGTGCCGACGATGCCTTCTCCGGGCCGGTAGCGTACCGATTCGAAGGGTGCCGCATCGTCGCCATGCAGCGCGGATACCAACAGGTCGCCCGTGTCTTCGTGGACGAGGCAGAACATGCCATGACTCAAGCCACCGAGCTGATGCAGAACGCGTAGCACCTCGCGCAGGGTTTCCGTGAAATCGAGGGAACGACTCAGTACGCGGCTGACGGCATAGAGCGCGTTGAGATGCCCTTCGAGCAGGTCACATAGGATCGTCATCTCCTCGAGGTCGATCGCGGTGCTGCGGATGTCGTGCTGGCCGTTCAAGTCTCACCCCTGCGCAAGCGGCAATTCGACGACGAGACAACAGCCTTTACCCTCGTCGTCCTGCAATGAAACGCTGCCGCCGTGGCGCGACGCAGTTTCCTGCGCGAGTGGCAGCCCCATACCGGCATGTCCCGTCTTGTCGCTCCAGCCGCAGTGCAAGGGTTCGAAGACTTTGGCCCGATCCGCGGCGTCGATGCCGCGACCGTTGTCACATATCCTGAGCACGAGCACACCGCCATCCTGCGCGGTTTCGACGACGATCGCCTTGTCGTCGCAATCCGACTCCGACAGCGCCACGATGGCGTTGTCGACGAGATTCATGATCATGCCGCGGATCAATTTCGTCTGTCCGGTGAAGTGCGGCAACGCCGCCGTCGGCTTCCAGTCGATGACGATGCCATTCTTGAGCAGGCGATCGGTCGACAGCTCGAGGACTTCCTTGACCACTTCGTTGAGGTTGATGTGGCGAAGCGGCTCGTCGCCCTCGGCCGGCAGCGCGGCCTGCAGCGTGTCGTAGGCGCAGCGCGCCGATTGTGCGACCTGCTCGAGCACCGGCAGCAGGTGTTCATTGCTGCCGCTTCGGCTCAGCATCGCCGTCACAGCGTTGATCAGGTTCAACGGTTGCTGGATCTGGAAGCTGGCCGCTGCCAGTGCTTCGCGCATGCTGCCGACGCGCAGGTGTTCGGCCAGCCCGGCCCGCAGCTCTTCGGTGCGTGCACGTTCGTGTTCGCGTCGTTGACGCGTGGTCTCGCTGGCGATGAACAGGCAGGTGATATCGCGCGTCTGCTGTTCGAAGTAACTGGATGCCGAAAGCGCCGGGTCGTCGAGCCATGTCGCGGAACAGACGAACCAGCGTGACGCGCCGCTGGCGAAATCGAGCCGCACTTCGAGGTTGCGGAAATCATCACCCCTTTCGCCCGGCTGCGGCAGCACCGCACCGGCCTGATCGGCGACTGCCTGCAGCAAGACCTCCGCGGGCTCCTGTCCTCGCAGGTCACCGAGCAGCTTCTTGTATTCCTGGTTGTCGAGCAGCACACGCCGGTTCGCATCGAGCAGTGCGACGACGACGGGCGCCGTGTCGAGGATGGTTTCCAGTAGACACT
>JAGRHA010000289.1 GCA_020445205.1 Gammaproteobacteria bacterium | reverse complement strand
GTGTGATCCACCGCACTGCGCAACGACAGAAAGCGGGTTCAAGGTCGCTGCAGACGACCGATAACAAGCTCTACAGGGTAAGACCCGGCACCACGCCGAGCGGCCCCGGAGAGGAAGGAGGGAGAGAATGAAACGACTGATAGCCTGCCTGGGTCTGTGCATCAGCTTGACTACCGGTGGCGTGGCCAGCGCCGACGACACCGGACCCTTGGTGTGGGCCGGTTGCGGCATCACCAAAAAGGCGTTCATGGGCGAGCTCGCCACCGCCTACAAGCGTCGCTACGGCGTCGAGATCGTGCTCGAGGGCGGCGGTGCCACCAAGGGCATCCGTCGCATCAGCAAGAACGAGGTCGACATCGGCGGCGCCTGTCGCCCAATCCTTCCCGGCAACGCGGAGGAGACCGGCGTCAAACTGATCCCGGTGGCGTGGGATGCGCTCGTGGTGATGGTGCACAAGGACAACCCGGTCGATGACATCAGCATGGATCAGCTGCGCAACTTGTACGACGGCAAGATCACCAACTGGAAGCAACTCGGCGGGCCGGATCGGCCGATCGATCTGTTGATCCGCAAGGGCAAGATCTCGGGCGTGGGCCGCACACTGCGCGAACTGGTGTTCAACGACACCGAACGCGACTTCGTCTCCAAGCACGTGTTTCCATCGTCGGGGCCGCTCGAGCAAGCGCTGGAGACGAATATCAACGCCATCGGTGTCACGGGCATCAGCAGTGCGCTCAAGCGCGACGTCAAACTGCTCAAGCTCGAAGGCCGTGAACCGAGTTACGACAACGTGAGGACGGGTACCTATCTGCTCTACCGTCCGCTCTACATCGTGACGAATCTGCGCAACCCGCGCTACCGCGAGGTCCAGCGTTTTGTCGATTTCGCCCACACCAGCGAAGGTCGCGACATCATCCGACGCGCGGGAGCTGTACCGTACCTCGACGCCTTGCGCCTGGTGCTCAAGCAGCGCGAACAGTGGAAGAACGCGCGCGCCACCGACGCCTTGAACTGACGGCTTCCCTCGCGCCGACGCGACCGGTGGCCTGGCGCCGCAGGCGCGCGGCGGGTTGCGGCACCGATGCGGTGAGGCGGCAGCACCCACGGCCGCCTGACCGGCCGCAGCGTCCATCGCCCAGCGTTGCGCGCACCTTATTCCCATCCAGCGTCGACTTCTTTTACGAACGCCGAGGCAGCGCGTTCTCGCTGTCCACATCGCGCTGTTTTTAAACACTTTTTCTAGATGGCACGACAAGTGCTGGTACATTGTTGCTTCGGCAACAATAACGATATTCCAGAGGAGAAAACCGGGTCGCGCCGCGACCGCACCAAGCCTTGTTCTTGGAGGTTTTCTTGAACACCAGACGATTGACGGCTGTCGGTGCATTCCTCGGCAGCCTGCTCGTGGCCAGCGCCACCGTGACCGCCCTGAGCGTGACCGGGACGCTGCAGCTACGTTCCCATGTTGACGGATCGTCGGCCGCACCTTCACTCGATGGTGCGCGCCTGACCCTGAACGTTGCACCGGGCCTCGTTGATGACGACGACCGTAGCGAACTCACCTACACGACGCTGGTCGATCCAGGGCGAGAAAGGCGCGAACTGCTTATCGCGGGTGAAGGGTTTCCAGACGGGGTGGAAGCCGATTTCGTGGCCGACAGTGCGTCGTCGCTGCAACGTCACGAGGATGGCGATCACCTCCTGATCGGCGAAAGCTGGTTCCGACTCGATGACGACGGCGGCATGCTCCGCCTCACCGGCATCGACCTCGCGCTGCCGCTGGCCAACCTGCTCGACGGCGATGGGCCCGCCGACATCGGCCTGCCCGCAGCTGGTCCCAACGATCGTGAGAGCCGCGGCCCGAAACCCGACGACGGCGATGCGGAGCCCCAACTCGTGGTCATCGGAGACGACGACGTGCCCGCCGTGGTGTATACCGTCACCGATATCGAAGCCTTCACGGGGGATGACGGAGGCGACAAGGGCCCAGGTGCCGCTCCGGGTGGAGAGAAGCCATCGACCACCGCACAAGGTGGACCGGGTGCCGGGAGTGACCAAGGCGGTCCGCCAGCCCCCCCTGGCAGTCGTTCGCAGCCCCTCGCCGTAGTGGGCCCCGATCTGCTGTCCACACCACCGGGTGAGCCCGCCCCCGTACCACAGCAACGTACCGCCCTGGATTCGCCGACGCCCCCCACGGAGGTCCCGATACCGACGGTCTGGCTGCTGCTCCTGGGCGCACTGCCCGGCCTCATGCGCCGCCGGCCCGGCGCACGCTAGGGCTTGTCCACCACCACCTGCGCACGCCCGACACGGCGTGCGCAGTTCGGCTGGACCGGGTGGAGTAAAGGTGCGCCGACCGCCTGTCGCACGGTCCCTTCATCCCATCACCCTCGGCCAACACAGCCGGCCTTTCCGCCTGGCGGGCCAGCTTGGCCGCCCGCTACCCGGCGCGCATTTGACCACGCTCATTGCAAACCACCATGGAGACATCAATCATAATATTCACAACCTCTGATATTTAGTTGTTATATGGAGGACGAAGTCATGAAAAAACTCTCGCTTTCTTTGCTGGCTGCCGCGTTGCTCGCGTCGGCTGGCAGCGCGACGGCGTGGTGGGGCGGCGGCTGGAACCCGTACGATCCGTGGGATCCGCGCTACTGGTGGGAAGAGTTCTTCGGTGGCGGCTGGGGAGGTGGCGGCCCATGGGGTGGCTATGGCGGACCCTGGGGTGGTTACGGAGGCCCCTGGGGTGGCTATGGCGGACCCTGGGGTTACGGCGCTCCGTACTATGGCGGCTGGGGTAACCCGTACTACGGTGGCTGGAACTACGCCCAGCCTTATGTCGTCGCTCCGACGACGGCAACCACGACGAAAAAGGCCCAGTAGCACCCCAGACCGTGCGACGCCGGCGCCCCCACGGCGCGGTGTAGCAGACCCCGCGACCAGTACGGCCGCGGGGTCTGGTATAAGGGTGGCCAATACCGTCCCCAACCTCCGGTACCCTCCGTGGACGACACGATCGCCTGGATCATCATCATGGGCTTCTATGCACCGTTGCATTTCCTGCTGCCGGTGCTCGTGCTGTTCGTCACGGGCAACGAAGCGGAACCCACGCGCAGACGCCTGATACGCAACGCACTGGTGGACTCGGGGCTGTCGATGGCGATCGCCTTCGCCGTCGTGATCGTGCTCGCACAACAGGGTCGGTTGCTGCCCGCGATGCTGATCCTGTTGGTGTCGATGGCCGCGCCTTTCGTGCGCATCTGGCGCCATCGGCGCGAGATAGCCGGACGCTGAACACGCATTCGCGGCACTGTGCTTGAGCACACCCCGGCGCCGTCCTAGGCTAGGTGGACGGTGCGAACCGGCGGACCTCACCGCCGGCGTGCACCGATTCAAGCACGGCCATACAGGCGCATGTCAGACACAGCCCCTATCGACCCCGACCGCGAACGCGCATTGCAGCACTCGATCCGTGACGGCGCTGCCTACGCGGTGATGACCGGCGCCGGCGAGAGCTACCTGAGTGCCTACGCTATCCATCTGCGCTTCGCTGAGCCGCAGATGGCCATGCTGGCCTCGATTCCACCGCTGGTCGGCGCATTCGCACAGGTGTTTTCGACCTGGCTGCACCGCCGCTTCCGCGTCGGCCGCGCACGCATCGTCGTCTTCGGCGCACTGGGCCAGGCACTCACCTGGCTGCCGGTCATGCTGGTGCCGCTGCTGTGGCCGCAGGTTTCCGTGCCGGGCCTGATTGCCGCCGTGGCCATCTATCATGTGTTCGGCAACGTCATCGCGCCGCACTGGCCGAGCCTCATGCGTCCACTGGTGCCAGAGAAGGAACGCGGGCGCTACTTCTCGCGCCGCACGCGGATCACGACCCTGGTCAGTTTTGCCGCCCTGCTACTCGCCGGCGGCCTGTTGGAATGGGCGCGCGAGGGCAACGCGGCACTGCTGGGTTTCCTGCTGATCTTTGCGATCGCGGCATGGGCACGCCTGGTGTCGACGCACTACCTCGGCAAGCTTCCCGACCGCAGTCCACGCGGTGATGCGAACACGCATGGCAACCTGCCGCTGGTGCCACTATGGCGCAATGCACAGCGTGGGACGCCGTTTGCGCGCTTTCTCTATTACTACGTCGGCATGAGTTTCGCGACAGCGCTGTCGGCGCCGTTCTTCGCCGTGCACATGCTGCGCGACCTCGGCTTCACCTACCTCGAGTTCATGGCCGTGACCGCGGCCTCGGTACTGGCGCAGTTTCTCACGCTCAACGGCTGGGGGCGTGTCTCCGACGCCTTCGGCAATCGCCTGATCCTGCGCATCACCGGCTGGATGATCCCTTTCGTGCCCTTGCTCTGGGTGCTGTCGGACAACGTGTACTATCTGTTGCTGGTGCAGGCCTTCTCGGGTCTCGCGTGGGGAGGCTTCTCGCTGAGCGCCGGCAGTTCGTTCTACGATCTCTCGACCGACAGCGACATGTCCGCACCGGTCACCACCGCCAACGTGATCAACGCACTCGCCGCGTTCGTCGGTGCGCATCTCGGTGCTGCGGCGATCCTGTGGATGCCCGACTGGGCACACAGCGACCTCGCCCTGTCGTTCGAGTATCCGTTGCTGGGTGTGTTCCTGCTGTCGTTCGCCGCGCGCCTGCTCGTCGCGCTGCTGTTTGCACCCGTGCTGCGCGAGGTACGCAAGGTGCGACGCGCATCGACGCGGCGGATCGTGTTTCGCTTCACGCGCTTCTCGGCACTGACCGGTGTGAGCTTCGACATCGCGGCATTCCTGCGCCCCGAGGGACGCAGCGCACGGCAAACAGAAACAAACGGTTAGCGCGCTACGCGACTCACCGGCACCGCGCTGGCTGCCGGCCGGGGAACCGTCAGGTCTCCTCGCGCATCTGCTGTTCGACCTTGGTGTTGCGCGCCTCGACCTCGGCCTTCGCACGTGCCTCCCAGACGTCTTTGCGCTGCT
>JAGRHA010000288.1 GCA_020445205.1 Gammaproteobacteria bacterium | reverse complement strand
CGGGTCAACGGCTTCATCGTCGAACAGAATCTGCACCTGCCCGGTGCCGACGAGGCGAAACTGCTGGGTGGCTGGGTGTCCGGAAGCGCGAGCGCAGACAACGCCCACCAGCGCAATGGTCGGGCGTGGTCGCTGGCCGGCAATGCGGCACTGGCGGCAGGACGCATGCGGTTGCACCTCGAATACGCCGGTTCCGAACTCGACGGCCTGCGTGCGCACGGCGAACGCGACAGCGACAGTATCACCGGCGAGGCCTACCGTAGCCGCGTCGAGTTCGTTGCGCCGGCTGTCGCTGCGTTTCCCTGGCGCGCCGGTTCCGAGTACAGCCGGGTCTCTGCGCAGTTCGGCAGCCTCGCCAACCCGACCCTGGCGACCGACAAGGCGAGCGTGAAAACGTTCGCCGCTGTCGCGCTCGGTGAGGTAAAGCTCGACCTCAGCTGGGACCGCGGGCAGAGCAATTTGCTGCGTGATCCCACGCGTCCGGTCAGCCAATCCGATTACACGAAACTCGTTGCCAGCTGGTCGTCGGACACGCTGGCCGGGTTGTCGCTGCTGGGGCGTCCCAGCTATCGCATCGCGACCGATGTCGGCAACAAACGTCAGCTCGCGACTTCGGCATCGGAGGCGCGCTCGGAACCTCGGAGCCTGTTGTCCTTGCAGACTGAATTCGCGCAGCCGGAATGGCTATGGGGTGTGAAAGCCAAGGGTGGGCGTGTCGCCGGCGCTATCGATGCACCCGTGCCCGCGGGGCTGCACAGCCTGGCCTTCGATCTCTACGGCGATATGCACGGTTTCGAGCTCTTGCCCGTCAAGCCGGTGATCTCGTGGCAACGCAAACGCGACCTGGCAACCGGAACGACATCGCGCCGCTGGCGCGCCGGCCTCGCTGCACCGTCTTTCGCGCTGCGCCACGATCTGCTCGCGGACTTCGATCTCGGGCTGCAGCGTCGCGTATGGTCCGACGGTGTCGAAGAGGATCTCGCGGCCAAGTTCTCGGGCAAACTGCGCTGGATGGTCGAACGGCCGACGCCGTCACGCAGCGGACTCGCACTCGAGCTCAGCGGCCGTTTCGTCGCCTCGCACACCGATACCGGCGCCAGCGGTGACGACTTTCTGTTCATGGTTTCGCTGTCGTCGCAGGTTGAGGGCAACGGCCACTGAGCGGACGGCTACGCAGATGACGTCAGATTCTTCCGCCGATGGACGCCGCGCGTGCAGTGCTGCAGGGGGCGGTGTGCGGTGTCTGGCCAACCTGCGTGTGCCCGGATTTCCCTGTACGCGCGCAGCGATCCGACACATGCCAGCAGGCCATGGAATCGCCGCGTCGCTGAGTTCTCTCAACGTCCCGGTCGTGGGCGTAGATGCCCGCCGGCGAACGGTGCGGAGCGCACACACGTAGGTGTGCCGCAGTGGCAGCCGAAGCGACTCGGTTATCGGGTATCGGGTTCGCTTGTGCCGCCAGCCCGCCAGCCCGCCAGCCCGCCAGTCCAGAAGTCCAGAAGTCCAGAAGTCCAGAAGTCCAGAAGTCCAGCAGTCCAGCAGTCCAGCAGTCCAGCAGTCCAGCAGTCCAGCAGTCCAGCAGTCCAGAAGTCCAGAAGTCCAGAAGTCCAGAAGTCCAGAAGTCGACGGAGGCGGGCGGCAATCGATACGCGGGCGCGGTGACCGTGCGGACGCCCAACGACGTCATGTAGCGCCGTGACTCGGGCAGACCGCGCGTCGGGGTCGGGGTTGCGTGGGGCGGACGGCGGGGCTCGGCAATGTACTGTTCACCAAGCCACAGGCTCGGTGCGGGACGGATGACGGCGTCTCAGGCCGCGTAATTCGCAAGCCACAACGAAAAACCCCGCCATTGCGGCGGGGTCGATCGGGTCGGAGATGCTCCGCGTTACTTCGCGGCGATCTCCTCGAGCTTCTTGGCCGGGATCACCTGGCCATTCAGCGCCGCGTCAGCGGCCGAACGCCCGTAGGCGACCGACATCAGCGTCGAGTAGTACACGACCGGCATCTTGAACTTGGTGCCGTGGGTCGCGTTGATCTGGTCCTGGTAGACCTCGACGTTCATCTGGCACACCGGGCACGGCGTGACGATCATGTCGGCACCGTGGTCGTAGGCGGCTTCGATGATGCCCTTGATCATCTCCTGCGATTTCTCCGGCTCCGAGAAGGCCAGCGCGCCGCCGCAGCATTGCACCTTCTTCTCGTAGGTCGGAATCGAGTCGGCGCCGAGGGTCTCGACCAGTTTGTCGAGGTACTTCGGGTTCTCGTAGCTCTCGCCGGCGATACCGAACGGGCGGTTGGTCTGACAGCCGACGTAGCCGGCAATCTTGATGCCTTCGAGCGGCTTCTTGACCTTGCTGCCAATCTCCTCGTAGCCGATGTCCTGGATCAGGACCTCGGCCATGTGCTTGATCGGGGCGTCGGCCCTGAGCTTGAGGCCGGCCTCGGCGAGCGCCGTGTTGGCCTCGGCAAGCAGGCCCTCGTCGTGCTGCAGACGCTCCTGGGTCTCACGCGTGGCCAGCCAGCAGGCGGCGCAGGTGGCGACGATGTCCTGGCCCGGGTTGTGCTCTTCCGACAACGCGATGTTGCGTGCCGACAGCGCCAGGCGCGGCAGTTCACCGCCACCGGCGTAGCCGATCGATGCGGCGCAGCAGTTCCAGTCCGGGATCTCGTTGAGCTGGATGTCCAGCTCTTCGCACATGGTCTGCACCGAGACCAGGTAGTTCGACGAGGACGCACCCTTCTGCGAGGAGCATCCGGGGTAAAAAGAATATTCACGTTTTGCCATGGATACTTACTCCTCTCAACCGCCGTGCTTGGCGATGCGGGCCTCTTCGAGTTCCTGCGCCTTGGCGATGATCTTGTGCAGGCCGGATACGTCCTTGATCGAGTGGCCACCGAAGAACTCCATCGGGTTCAGGCGCTTGGCTTTCCACATCGCCAGGCCGATGTCCTTGTTCTTCATCGCGGTCTTCATGCCTTCACCCACCTTGAAGTAGAGGTCGACACCGAGCTTGAGCTCGTTGACGCGTCCTTTCTTCATCAGGTTGTCCCAGAACAGCTGCGCGAACTTGGCGGTCGGCTGCTCCTTGGGGGCGATGCCGAGACGCTTCGCGTAGTGCGCGAGGCCGTGCATGATGTGGGTGATGGGCAGTTCGCGCGGGCAGCGCACGATGCAGTTGTAGCAGCTGGTGCACATCCACATCGAATCCGAGGTCAGCACCTCGTCACGCTTACCGGCACGGATCATCATGAAGATCTTCTGCGGGGTGTGTTCCCAGGCGTTGCCCAGCGGGCAGGAGCCGGCACACACGCCGCACTGCATGCACATCTTCACCCATTCGCCTTCTTCGACGTTCGCCTCAACTTCCGACAGGAAGCTGTTGCGATACTTTTCGATCATTGCTGTGTTCATATCGCTCATGTCGAACCTCGCTTAGAACTTGAATGGGCTCATGCCCACCTTCTCGACGACCTCTTCCATCTCCTTGATCAGGCGCGGTGCGCGCTCGATGTCGGTGATGGCCACCTCGTGCACGATCACGCGTTCGGGTTCGAGGTTCAGGGTCTGCAGGGTGTCGCCGACCTTCATCATGCGCTCGGCCGCCATGGTCGAACCGCGGACGAAGTGGCACTGGTAGTCGGCGCCGCGCTGGCAGCCCATCATGACGATGCCGTCATAACCGCTGTTCATCGCGTCGGTAACCCACGACAGCGAGACCGAGCCGAGGCAGCGCACCGGGATGATGCGTGCCCACGGGCTGATCTCCTGGCCACTCATCGCCGCCTGGTCGAGTGCCGGGTAGGCGTCGTTCTCACAGGCCAGGACCAGGATGCGCGGCTTCTCGGAGAACTCGTCCGGCATGTCGACGTTCTTGATCTGCTGGCCGACCGTGTCGATTGAGTAGTTCTCGAACGAGATGACACGTACCGGGCAGGCGCCCATGCAGGTGCCGCAACGACGGCAACGCGACTCGTTGAACTGCGGGTAGCGCTGCTCGTCTTCGTTGATGGCGCCGAACGGGCACTCCACGGTGCAGCGTTTGCACTGCGTGCAGCCTTCCTTGCGGAAGCTCGGGAACGACAGGTCGCCGACACGCGGATGCGCGGCCGAACCCTGGCCGGCGTTGACGGCCGCCTGGATCGCCTTCATCGCGGCGCCGGTGGCGTCGTCCTGGGCCTGCTTGATGTCCATCGGGCGACGCACCGGGCCGGCGGCGTAGATGCCGCTGCGGCGGGTCTCGTACGGGAAGCAGATGAAGTGCGAGTCGGTGAAGCCGTTGACCAGGTGCGGCAGGTCGGTGCCCTGGCGGTAGTCCAGGTTCAGGATCGACTCGATCGTGACCGACGCGATCTTGGCCTCGACCTCGGCCTTGTGCTTGTCACGCTCCTGGAACGGCAGCTTCTCCAGCTCGTCGGTGACGGCGTACGGGTTCGGGCCCGAGTTCGGCACCATGCCGAGGTCGAGCACGACCAGGTCGGCGTCGAGCTTGACGTCCTCGTCGAGGATCTGGTCCTTGAAGCTGACCGACGCACCATTGCCGGCGCTGGTCACCTCGTTCACCTTGCCCTTCGAGAAGATCACCATCTGCTGCTGGCCGGAGCGGTAGAAGTCCTCGCCGGCGGCACCCGGGGTGCGCAGGTTGTCGAACAGGATCGTCGTGTCGCAGTCCTTGCCGTTCTGCGCCTTGAAGTACATTGCCTGCTTGATCGCGACCAGGTCGCCGATGCCCGAGTGGTACGGCAGGTGGCCTTCCTCTTTCGAGTTCTGACCGGCGTTCTGCACGAACACGACCGACTTGACCTCTTTGCCGTCCGACGGACGCTTGATCGGGCCGTCACCAGCCGCCTTGGCCAGCGCTTCGAGCTCGACGTTGGTCACGACATCGGCGTTGGCCGAGCCGAGGTAGGTGAGGCCGGAGGCGTCGAACGCCTTCCAGCCCGAGGCCTGGATGATGGCGCCGAAGTTCTCGGTCGCGGTCGAGCCCGACTCGGTCGTGATGTCGGCCGAGAAGCGACCCGGTGCGCCCGAGGTCTTGGTGATCGTGCTGTTCAGGTGCACGGTGATCTTGTCGCTGCCCTGGACCGCGGCAATCATCGCGTCGACGTCGTTGTCCATCGGCATCGGCAGGTCGACGTTGGTGCCGTTCAAGACACCGTCGGCCGCAGCGCGGGTCGGGATGCGCTTGTGCCACTTGGCCGCCCAGCCACCGAGTGCGCCGGTCTTCTCGACCAGGTGCACGCTGAAGCCAGCCGCGGCGGTTTCGAGGGCCGCGGTCATGCCGGTCACGCCGCCGCCGACGACGAGGATGGTCTTGTTCAGCGCCTGCTCGCCCGAGGCGTGGGGCTTGGTCATGAACTTGACCTCGGCGCAGGCCATGCGGATGTAGTCGTCCGCCATGTCCTGCGTGGTCTCCTGGTTCTCGTCGGTGTTCGGACGGGCCCAGATGACGCCTTCGCGCAGGTTGGCGCGCGACATCGCGACGTCGGTGAAATTGAACGCCTCGACCTTGGCGCGGCGCGAACAGGCCGCGATCATGATGTGCGTGGCGCCATCGGTGTCGATCGCGTTGCGGATCAGCTGCACGCCGTCCTTGCTGCACAGCATCTCGTGCTGCTGGCACGTCGCCATCTTGCCTTCGCGCTTCGCGACCGCTTCGAGCTGGCCGGCATCCAGGCGATCGCCGATGCCGCAGCCGGTGCAGATGAAACCTGCGAATTTCTTATCGTCTGCCATCTCTTATGCCTCCGCTCCTGCTACGCGGTTGACCACCTGAATCGCTTTCAGTGCGGCACCGGTTGCATGCTGTACTGCACGGTTCACATCCAGGGCGTCGGATGCCGAACCCGCTGCGAACACACCGCCGTTGGCGGCGTCGGCCTCGATGAAGCCCTCGCGGTTGATCACGATGTCGACCGGGAAATCACCCTTGGCGACCGACGGTTCCATGCCCGTGGCCAGCACGACCAGGTCATGCGCGTTCTCGTAGCGGTGATAGCCCTCGGTGTCGACGCCGTAGCACACCGGGTTGCCGTCCTTGTCGGCCTTGATGTTGGCGACCTTGGACTTGGTGAAGGTGACGTTGTCCATCGCCTGCACGGTGGCGTAGAAGTCTTCGAAGCGGTCGATCGCACGGATGTCGATGTAGTAGATCGTCACCTTGGCGTCTTCGTAGGCGTCGACGACATAGTGCGTCTGCTTCAGCGAAGCCATGCAGCAGATGCGCGAGCAGTGGTAGAGGTGGTTGCGGTCACGCGAACCGGCGCACTGGATGAAGGCGACGTTCTTCGCTTCCTTGCCGTCGCTCGGACGCACGATCTTGCCGCCGGTCGGGCCCTTGGGGTCGGCCATGCGCTCGAACTCGACGTTCGTGATCACGTTGTCGTAGCGGTCGTAGCCATACGGCTGGATCTTGGCTGCGTCGTACGGCTGCCAGCCCGTGGCCCAGATCACGGCGCCGGCCGGGAACTTGATCTCGGTTTCCTGCATGTCGAGGTCGACGGCGTTGTACTTGCACGCGTCCTTGGCCTTCTGGCCTTCGTCGGTGCCGACGATGCGCGGGTCGATGACGTACTGCATCGGGTGCGCCATGACGTGCGGCAGATAGGCGCCTTTGCGCTTGCTCATGCCGTAGTTGTATTCGTCGTCGAACTCGGTCTCGACCACCTTGGCGCATTCGCCGCAGGCGGTACAGTTGTCGTTGACGTGACGCGGGGACAGCTTGACGGTCGCCGTGTAGGCACCGGCCTCACCCTCGATGTTCGTCACCTCGGCCATCGTGAGGATGGTCAGGTTCGGGTTCATCTTGGCCCGGCGCTGGTTGATCTCCAGCCCGCAGGTCGGATGGCACAGCTTGGGGAAGTACTTGTACAGCTGGCTCACGCGCCCACCGAGGTAGGGGAGTTTCTCGACCAGCACGACCTTTTTCCCGGTCTCGGCGGCCTCGAGTGCGGCCGTCATGCCGCTGATGCCGCCACCGACGACGAGAATGGTCTCGTTAGTGGCTACGACTTCCGTCATGGATAGTCCTCCGTCGCAGATTGTGATGAATTTCGTCCCCGCAGCCGGTATCGGACCAGGCCGCGGGTGCAGGTCAAAAGACCTTGGAATTCTTCGGCTTACCGCCAGACGCGCAGACGCACCCGGACGGCGTTTTCAGGGACCGACAACGATACGCCTGTTGGCACCGCATCGCTATGCGCCAACAATCGAATTTTCCGATGCACTAATAGACGTTGCGTATGCTGTCAATGGGAACGATTCCCGTTTGATTCAGGGATTTAGCGTGCACGCATCGACGGTGCACGCGCCGCTCAGCGGACGATGCCGGCCCGTGCCAGTGCCGTGCTGTCGGGTTCGCAGAAACTCTCGGGCATGGCGTCGAGCGCACCCAGGCTGTTGGGGAACGCCAGCAGGCAGCGGTCGCCGCTGCGATAGCCCGCCATCTTGGCCGTGTTTTTCGCGATCATCTTGAACACCCGCGATGCCGTGAGGACGGGATCTTCGTCCTGCCCGTCGCGCCAGGCGGTTTCCTGCAGGCGGTGCAGCGACACGATGCCGAGATGGACGGCCGTGGTCGCGTCGCCGGCGCTGACGGCAAAGTTGTAGCGCGCCGGCGGCCGGCGCATGTCGTCGGCGATCAACAAGAAGTGCATCACTGAGGCCTGGTTGCGCCAATCGATCCGGGTCCGCGCGTAGGCCTCGAACACCTCGCTGGCATCGAGCTTTCCCCAGTCCGGACGCAGCGGCTGCAGATCGAACGTGTCGTCGACGATCAGCACCGGCGCAGTCAACAGCGCGCTGAGTTGCGCTTCGAGCCGCGGCAGGAAGCGCCGGTCGCTGACGTCGACGTGGACATGGATCACGATGGCACGCGGTCGCAGCAACGCGGGCGGTGCCCCGGCATCGTCTGCGGACAGTGCCGGGGGCGCGGCGAGCACAGCCAGGATGAGAAAAGCGATGCAGCGCGTGATGCGGGGCATGATCGTCGGGCCGGATCAACGAGAGTACGCCACAATAGCGTGTCCAGGCGGGATGGCACCACGTGTCAGCACGCGTCGTCAACGCCGGCCAGCAGGCGAGATCCGATCGCTTGCGGCCTTGGTGGCCCGGCGTCGCCCTGTGCGTCAGCGGCACCGTCGGTGATGCGCCCGCGGGCGCTGGACCTATCCCCTCGCCGGCGCGCGCGTCACGCCGCGAGGCCATAGACTGCCATCCACCGTCGTTCACAGGGAGGATCATGAAGTGCCCGCGCAGTACACGCTTCGTTTCCAGATGGTCGCGGAGGCGCGCACACCCGCACCCACGGGCGCCGCGGCGGAGGAAGGCTCGACAGCGCTTGCAGCGCCCGTGCTCGACGCGCCGTGGATCGTCGACGATGCGGACGTGGCGGCCAGCGAAGCGCAGCGCGCACGCAATGCGGCGCGCAGCGAACGTCTGCTCGCGGCACTTCCCGGCCTCGCGGCGGTGCGTCCCGATTATGGTCTGGTCGAACGGTTCGTCGCCGAAGACGGGCTCGACGAAGCCGCGGCCCTGCGTCGCCTGCGCCGGTTGGTCCTGCTGCGCGGTAGCTGGGGTGAGCGCGCGCTCGAGATCGATCTCGTCGACGCCGCGGCGTGGGTGCAAATCGGCCTCGACGGGCTGCTGAACAAGGCCGATCGTGCGGACTTCGCACACCAGCTCGAAGCCCTGATCGCAACGCTCATGGACGCCACAGGCCTGCAGCCGGCGATCGGCGGCGAGGTGCTGACGGATGCGGAAGCGGCCGTCACACGGCTGCTGCTGCACAATGCGCAGGCGTTCTCCGAGCTCGAACGGCACAATCGCAGCGCGCGCCGGGAGGCGCGTTTCGGCTGGTTGGGTTTCGCCGTGCTGACGCTGGCGGCACTGGCGGCGAGCTACGCCATCGTTGCCGAGTCGCTGCAGCGCAGCGCACTCGCGGCGCGCGTCGACGCCGACCATGTGCTGACTTTCGAGACGCGCTCGTTGCCGCCACCCAAGTCCCTGTTCAATAGTGGATTGTTCGCCGATTATGCGCTCGACGGCCGGGTGCTCGAGACCGGCGAGCAGACGCGGCTGGCGGTGTATCGCGGCGAGTTCATCATGGCCGGCCCGGGTGCCCGGTTCCCCGTGCTGGCGACCGGGGCGGCGGTCCAGCCGTACCTGTTGCGGAATACTTACAAGAACAGCCTGCCATTGCTGCGGCTGGGTCCCGTGACCGCCAATTGGCTGTTGCTGCTGGCGCTCCTGCCGCTCGGCCTGTGGCTGTGGTTTGTCGCGCGACCGGTGTGGCGGGCCCCGGCCGGACAGCGCATCGACGCCATGGCCATGACGCTGCCGATGCTGCGTCTGCTCGGCAAGGTGGCGCTGGTGCTGATCGTGATCGCGGCGATTCGCGTCTGGCTGTGAGCACGCACGCGCAGGCATCGCGCGCCACTTCCACCAGTTTTCCGGTGGTTGCGCGACCCGCCGGCGGCCGGTAGTTTGCGGCCCGGCAGGTATCCGACAGCGGGGAATCACGTTGGACGCGCAGGCGCATGTCCTCAGGCCTGAGGAAAACTTCATAACTGACGAGCCGTACTACGAACCGGTCGGCGACGAGATCGCGGTGTTCGAGGCGGCTTACCATAACCGCCTGCCGGTGTTGCTCAAGGGCCCGACCGGCTGTGGCAAGACGCGCTTCATGGAGCACATGGCGTGGCGCCTGAAGCGTCCGCTGATCACGGTGTCGTGTCACGACGACCTCACGGCCTCGGATTTGGTCGGACGTTTCCTGGTGAAGGGTGGCGAGACCACCTGGGTCGATGGGCCGCTGGCGCGCGCCGTCCGCACCGGTGCGATCTGCTATCTCGACGAAGTCGTCGAGGCACGCAAGGACACCACCGTGGTCATCCACCCGCTCGCCGATGACCGCCGTCAGCTGCCGATGGAGAAGGTCGGCGAACTGGTCGCGGCCGCGCCGGGTTTCTGCCTCGCGATGTCGTACAACCCCGGCTATCAGTCGGTGCTCAAGGATCTCAAGCAGTCGACCCGCCAGCGCTTTGTCGCCCTGGAATTCGACTACCCGTCGGCGGCGCTCGAGCAGACCATCGTCGAACGCGAATCCGGCATCGACGCCGAGCTGGCCGCGCGACTGGTCAAGTTCGCCCACATGACGCGCAACCTCAAAGGTCAGGGACTCGACGAAGGCGCGTCGACCCGGCTGCTCGTGCATGCGGCGAAACTCATCGGCGCGGGTGTCGACCCTGTGGTTGCGTGCCGTGCATCGATCGCGCAGGCGCTGAGCGACGATCGCGACATGCTGGCCGCGGTCAACGAGCTGTCCGCATCGCTGTTCTGACGCGGTAACGGGCGCGCGCGTGCCGCGTCGTCGACACGGCGCGCACGGATGTCACCGCGGCGTGTCACGATTCTCGTTCGCAGGCGTTCCGCGATGCAGCACGCAGCGCCGAGACCCCGTGTTTTATTTCTTTATTACAACGGCTTATGCGCAACGGAGCTGACGCGGGCGCACGTTAACCCAGGCTAAAGCAGGACATCGCGCTGCCGCTATTTTCGGCATGCCGAGAAGCGTTTCGCAGCCGATAACCATGCCCAGCCTCCCGCTACGGGCCCAGACGGGCTTTACCCTCATCGAGATCATGCTCGCTGTGGCGATCCTGTCGATTCTCGGTGCCATCGCGCTGCCGTTCTACGACCAGTACATCAACGAGGCGCGCATCAGCACGGCGATCAAGGACATCCGCCAGATGGAGCTGACCCTCAACGATCGCTATGCCGACGATGATCCGCCGGCGACCCTGGCGGCGGCGGGCCTGAGCATGATCGATCCCTGGGGCAATCCGTACCAGTACCTGTGGTTGCGCAACAATCCCGCGCCCGGTCTCAATGGCGCACGTCGGCGCGACAAGTCGATGAACCCGGTCAATACCGATTACGACCTGTACAGCATGGGCCCGGACGGAGCCACCCAGGCGCAATTCACGGCCAACGCAGCGCTCGACGATGTCGTGCGTGCCAACGACGGCGATTTTGTCGGCGTCGCCAATGACCACTGAGCGGCCGGCATGCGCTGGAACTTCGCCAAGCGTCGCAGCGTAAGCCACCGCATCATTCTGTCTTTCATGCTCGCCGCGGCATTGCCGCTGTTCATGTCGGGTGCGAGCGCCTACTACCTCGCCTACTCGCGCCTCGAACAAGTCGCACTCGACGACGCCCGCGGACTCGCCAAGTCGCTGGGCATGGACGTGTTCGAGCGTCTGCAGTTGCTCACCGATCAGCTCCTGCTGGTCGCCGAGAACGGTGCCACGGGTCGCGCCCTGCATACGCGCTTCGAAGACCTCGATCTCGGTGAGCGCG
>JAGRHA010000287.1 GCA_020445205.1 Gammaproteobacteria bacterium | reverse complement strand
CCTCGCCGCGGCGGCGTGCAACCGCCACTTCCGCCTCGACCAGCGGCCGTGGCGCCGTGGGTCGAACATGGGCGCTGCTGCGCAATATGTCATCAGCGGGCACGACGGCGGGACGTCGACATGATGGATACGCGATGCGCATTGGCGTGGAACGTGTACGATGACAGTTACGCGACTATCAGATTGCATCCCCTGGCATGTACTCATTGAATGACAACAGTGCGGATGAGCGGCACCTGTCGCTGCTACGCGAGGGTGTCGATGCGTGGAACGCCTGGCGTCGGCAGAACCCTGACGAACGGCCGCGACTGCGCCGTGCGGACCTGGGCGGTGCCGACTTGTCCGGTGCGAACCTCGTCAGCGCTCAGATGGGTGGGGCGAATCTTCGTGGTGCCGATCTCAGCGACGCCGATCTGACCAGTGCGAATCTCAGCGGCGTCGATTTCGGCGGCGCCAACCTATTCCGCGCGAACCTGCGCAATGCCCATGCACGCGGTGCGAGCTTTCTGCAGACGGATATGCGCTCGGCCGATCTGCGCGGCAGCGACCTCACGGGCACGACCTTCAATCGCGCGGATCTGCGCGAGGCAGACTTCGCCGAGGCGGCCTTGCTCGAAACCGTGTTCGCCAACGCCCAGCTTGCGGGTGCGCAAGGCCTGGAACATTGTGTTCACAACGGTCCGAGTATCGTCGACCATCGCACGCTGCAGCGCAGTCCCGATCTGTCGCTGGTGTTCCTGCGCGGTTGTGGTCTGCCCGACGCGTTGATCGAGGTGCTGCCCACGCTGTTCGGCCGCAAAGGTGTTTATCACTCGGTGTTCATCAGCTACTCGTCGTCCGACAGCGAGTTCGCTCACAAGCTGTATGGCGATCTGCAGAATGCCGGCGTGCGCTGTTGGTTCGCACCCGAAGACATGAAAGTCGGTGATTTCATCCGCAGCCGTATCGAACAGGCGATACAGGGTCACGACAAGCTGCTGTTGGTGTTGTCGCAGCACTCGGTCGAGAGTGCCTGGGTCGAGCGCGAGGTCGACGGGGCGTTTGCCAAAGAGGTGCAACAACGTGGCATCGTGTTGTTTCCGATCCGTGTCGACAATGCCGTGCTCGACACGCCGCAGGGCTGGGCGGCACAGATTCGCCAGACCCGCCACATAGGGGATTTCAGTGCCTGGCAATCGGCGGCGTCATACGAGCGCGGGCTGGCGCGCCTGCTACGTGACCTGACGGCTGACGCAGCTGCCGATGCGTAGCGCGTGCTCGCAGCCGCGGCATGCCGTCACCGCGATCTGACCGGTATCGCGAGCATGCGCTAGATTTGCACCAGGGGGCGGTCGCACACACGAGACGGGGGTAAACGCATGGCCAGGAACGACCGCGACGGCGAGGTGCCGTCGACGCGAACCAATGAGTGGCGTGACGTGCAGGCGGCGTTGCAGCTCGCACGGCAGATGGCACAAGGTACGGCGCAGGCGCTGCGCAGCCTGCAGTTCCCGGCGATGCGGTCGCACGTCCTGCGCCCCGCCGATCCGCGCCTCGCGGCCCAACCCTCGCAGCGCCAGGCGCGCGTGCGCGCGCTGCTCGTGACGCATTTCCGCCTGCGCGGTTTCGATCCCTTCGATGTGCTCAATCTCACCGACGGCTATCGTCGCCTGCATCGCCGATTGATGCGCCTCGATCGCGGTTCGTTCCGCATGGTCACGTCGCAGGTCGCGAACAGTGTTGCTGCCGGTGGTGGCGGCGACACCTTCGGTTACGTCATGCCCGACGACGACCACATCTACCTCAACGAAACCTATTTCAGCCTCGGTGGCGGTGCGGCGACCGATCCTTCATCGCGCGGCACGGGCGCGGTGCGCTCGCGTACGGGGCGTTCGGAAGTCGTCGCCGGTGGCGGCGACGTACACGTGCAGCAGTCGTTGCCCGTACGCGCGGGCGTGATCCTGCACGAAGCGACCCATCTGGTGTTCGGAGCCGATGGCGCCGTGCATCGCGCGATCAACGCCGGTACGTCGATCACGGTGAGTGGCGACGACTGCACGCACGGTTACCCGCAGATCATGACCCTGACCCAGGCTATCGGCGACGCCTACGTGTGGGAGAAGTTTGCTCACTGCGTGCATGCCGCCACGACGCGCTGACGCCCAAACCGGCTTTCGCCCCGCTGCCGTGACAGCGAATCCCACCCACACGGCATCGTGAGCGATCCCGGTGCTCGCGTCGTGATTCGACAATGTGCTGCAACACGCGGCACGCGACAGGTACGGGTGTTGCCGTCGTCTCACTTTTGCGCGTGACGTTGCGGTTATCATAGATGCGCAGCACGACGGTCGGTGCGCCGGCCATGCCGACGACCATAGTCCAATCGCACTATCTGCCGTCGACGATGCTGTTTCTGCAACTTCGGAGGAGTCGCTCAATCGAGACGTGAGCGCTATGAACAGGCCCACGAATGACAACGCGTCACCGCTCCGCTGGCGGCTGCGCGAGGAAACACAAAGCGCGCACGAAACGCTGGACAAGCGTGTCAGCGCCATCGATCTCACGACCGAAGCCGGCTATGTCGCGTTTCTGAAAGCGCAAGCCGCAGCGTACCTGAGCATTGCCCATTTGCCACAAGCGCCACCGCAGCTGGCGATACGCGCGCGGCTGGCCATGGATGACTTGTCCGACCTCGGCATCACCACCGGGGCGCTGCATCGCATCGAATGGCCGGGAACGCCGGAACCCGACCCGCTGGGGGTCGGCTACGTCGTCGGCGGTTCGAGCCTGGGGCACCGACTGCTGCTGCAGCGCTGGGCCGAGTCCGATAACCAAAGGCTGCTGCGCGCGAGCCGGTTCATGCACTACGATGGGCTGACAGTGCTCTGGTGGGAAACGCTGCGAGCACTCCAGCAGGTGGGGCTCGACGAACGTCGTTGCCAATCCGTTTTACAAAAAAAAAAAACGTGCTTCAGGATTTTCGATCTTGCTTTCGAGGCGGAACTCTCTGCGAGTTGAGTGTCAATGACAGGTTAT
>JAGRHA010000033.1 GCA_020445205.1 Gammaproteobacteria bacterium | reverse complement strand
TCGCCATCGCGGCGATGCTCGGTGGCCGCCTCGATGCCGCGTGGGCGCGCTGGTCGCGTCCGTGGACCAACCTGGCGTGGCTGTGCCTGACGCTCGGCATCACGCTCGGCAGTTGGTGGGCCTACTACGAACTGGGCTGGGGTGGTTGGTGGTTCTGGGACCCGGTCGAGAACGCCTCGTTCATGCCGTGGCTGGTCGGCACCGCGCTCATGCATTCGCTGGCCGTCACCGAAAAACGCGGCGCGTTCAAAGCGTGGACGGTGCTGCTGGCGATCTTCGCGTTTTCGCTGAGCCTGCTCGGCACCTTCCTCGTGCGTTCGGGTGTCCTCACGTCGGTCCATGCCTTCGCCTCCGATCCGGAACGCGGCGTATTCATCCTCATGTTCCTGATGGCCGTGGTTGGCGGCTCGTTGACCTTGTACGCGGTGCGCGCCAACCAAGTGAAGAGCTCGGTGCGCTTCGATCTCGTGTCGCGCGAGACCGGCCTGCTCATGAACAACGTGTTGCTCGTGGTCGCGGCCGCGAGCATCCTGCTCGGCACGCTCTACCCACTGGCCGTCGACGCGCTCAACCTGGGCAAGATCTCGGTCGGACCGCCGTACTTCAATGCGGTGTTCATTCCGTTGACCGTCCCGCTGGCGGTACTCGTCGGCATCGGCACGCTCGCGCGCTGGAAGCGCGATACATTTGACAAGCTGTGGCCCAAGGTGCGCGTGGCCGCCATCCTGGCGCTCGTGCTGGGAGTCGCCTACGCGATCGTATTGACACCCATGTTCGTCTGGCAGGCGGCGCTCGGCATGGTGCTCGCCTTCTGGGTGCTCGGCACCACCGTGGTCACCGTACGTGAACGCTTGAAACCGCATGGCAACTGGCGCCAGGTGCCGCGTGGTTTCTGGGGTATGGTCCTCGGTCATCTCGGCATCGCCGTGTTTATCGTCGGTGTCACCCTGACCTCGATCTACTCGACGGAGAAGGATGTGCGCCTGACCGCGGGCGAGGCCTACGAGATGGGCGGCTTCCGTTTCGAGTTCCGCGGCGTCGAGGTCGACAAAGGCCCCAATTACAACGCCTATCGGGGTCATGTCGTCGCCACGCGTGACGGTGAGCTGGTCGCCGACATGCATCCGGAGAAGCGCATCTATCTCGTGCAGACGATGCCGATGACCGAAGCGGCGATCGATCCCGGCCTCACGCGCGACCTGTTCGTCGCCCTCGGCGAGGATCTGGGCCAGGGCGCCTGGAGTCTGCGCATCTACCACAAGCCTTTCGTGCGTTGGCTGTGGCTCGCCGGACTGCTCATGGCCTTTGGTGGCGGACTCGCCGCGACGGATCGCCGCTACCGCACCCTGGCACGCCGCACACGTAGCGCCGCCAGCGATGCTGCGGGTGCCACGGCATGACAAGGGCCGTCGTACCACTGGCGATCTTCCTCGCCCTCGCCGGGCTGTTCTGGTACGTGCTTGGACAGATGAACCAGGGCGAGTACAACCCGCGCGACGTGCCCACCCAGTTCATCGGCCGCGACGCACCACCGTTTGAGCTGCCGGATCTGTTCGAGCCCACACAATCCGTACGTTCCGCGGACATGAGCGGAAAGCCGTGGCTGTTGAACGTCTGGGGGACCTGGTGCCCCGAATGCTGGAAAGAACACGAGTACCTGATCCACCTCGCACAGCGCGAGGGCGTGCCGATCATCGGCATCAATTGGCGCGACGACGCCGGCGAAGCCAAAGCCATGCTCGCGCGCATGGGTAATCCTTTCCTCAAAGTCGGCTTCGATCCCAACAGTGACGCCGTCATCGAGTGGGGTGTTTACGGCGCACCCGAAACCTTCCTCATCGACGCCCAGGGCGTGGTGCGGGAGAAGCACACGGGCGCCATGTCACCGCAGGTGTGGAACAGCAAGTTCAAATCTTACTTCGCCGCCGGGGGTGCATCGTGAGACGTCATGGCATCCTGTTGCTGGCCGCAGTGCTGCTGTTGTCGGCTATGGCGTTTGCCCGCGTCGAAGTTCACGACTTCGACAGTCCGGAACAGGAAGCACGCTACAACAACCTGATCAAGGAGCTGCGCTGCCTGGTTTGCCAGAACCAGAACATCGCCGACTCCAACGCGGAACTCGCCGTCGACCTGCGCCGCAAGACCTACGAGATGGTGCGGCAGAACAAGTCGGAACAGGAGATCACCGAGTTCATGGTCGATCGATACGGCAAGTTCGTACAGTACGACCCGCCGCTCGACACCGAGACGATGCTGCTGTGGATCGGCCCGTTCATCATCTTGCTGGTCGGCGTCATATTGCTGATCCGCACCATCCGTCGCCGACGCGCAGAGACGGTCACCGCCGTCGATACAGCACAGCTTGAAGCCGCGGCGTCACTCCTCGAGACCGAGCGCGACACGAAGAAATCATGACACTGTTTTGGATTATTGCGGCCGCCATGATTGCCGCGGCCCTGGCCCTGCTCGCGCCCACCCTACTGCGTGCGCATGCTGCGCGTGATGATGCGACAGAGCAGTTCAACGTCGAGATTGCACGTGAGCACCTCGCCGACATCACGCGTCGCCGTGACGCGGGCGAACTCTCGGACGAGGAGTACAAGCAGGAACGGGCCGATATCGAGATTGCCCTCGCCGAGGATCTCGAGGGCACCGCGCGACCTGCGCCGAAGGCACAAGGTGGCGGACGCTGGGCACTCGTCGCGGCGGCGTTGCTGATCCCCGCGATCACGGTCCCCGTCTACCTGCAGATAGGCTCGCCGCAGCTCATCGAGGGCCTGCCCGCACCCCAGGCTGCAGCGGGTCATGGCGCCGCCGGCGAGCTGCCGCCGCTCGACGAACTCGTCACGCGCCTGCGCGAACGCATGGAAGCCAACCCCGAAAACGCCGAAGGCTGGTTCCTGCTGGGCCGCACGTACATGCGTCTGGAGAATTACCCCGACGCGGTTTACGCATTCGAGAAGGTCGTCGCGCTGTTGCCCGAAGAACCTGCCGGCATGCTGTCGCTGGCCGACGCGATGACGATGCGCGACGGTCGTCGCGTTGGCGATCGTGCGATCGAACTGCTGCAGCGTGCGCTGACGCTCGACCCGAACAGCGTGACGGCACTGTGGTTGCTCGGCAGCGCGGCCGCGGAAAAAGGCGACAACGCCAAGGCGCTGGATTACTGGCAGCGCGCCTACCCGCTGCTCGACCAGGAGCCGGGCATGCAGACCGAACTCGGGCAGCTGATCACGCGTGCCGGCGGTACACCGCCGCAAAGCATGGCGCAGCTGCCGCCGATCATGGGCGCGACGCCACCGATGGCCTCGCCGCCGGCCGCCACCAATGACGCGCCCGCGACGACCGCGGCCGCCGCTGACGGCGGCGCTGCCGTCACCGTGGAGGTGGCACTCGCACCGTCACTCATGGAACAGACGACGCCAGAAGACACGGTCTTCGTACTTGCACGCGCGGAAAGCGGGCCGCCGATGCCGCTCGCGGTCGCACGTCACCGTGTCGCCGAACTGCCGTTACGCGTGACCCTGACCGACGCCATGGCGATGATGCCGGCGATGCGCCTGTCGGCGTTCCCGCGCGTAAAGGTCAGCGCCAAGGTATCGAAGAGTGGCAACGCCGGCACCCAGCCTGGCGACCTGCTGGCCGAAGACAAGATCGTCGAGCCGGCAACCACGACCGACAGCATCCAGCTGCTGATCGATCACGTCGCACAATAGACGCCGCCGATAGACCCGCCGCACACCACAGCCGGGTGTGCGGTCGGGACCCTTCAGACCATATAACTGAGCGCCTCGGGGCCCGGATTGGGCAGACCGGCAATCTGCCACAACTGGCGGCATGTGCCGAAAGCCTGCTTGACCGTGCCGCGTTCGACGCCAAGACGGCTGCACATGTTGCGCATCGGCGGCATGGCGCCGAGGCGGAAATACTTGTCGCGTACGTACTCGATGATCATCCAATGTGTCGCATCGAGCCTGCCGATTCCGTAGATATCGGCGAGGCGCTGGGCGGTTGCCTGATCCCAGTGCCGGCGTTCAAGCAGAAAACCATCATCATCCACGGGCAAGCCCGGTACGCTGGCCAAACCCGGCCGTGTCGCTAGTGCTACGGACATCGTCAATCTCCTCATCCTGTTATGGTGCTTGCGGTCAACGCGACGACGCGGCAACCGGTGCCGTGATGTCGCGAGACGAGATGACGAAAGCATAGGCTAGTTTTTTTAATGCGCCCATATGATTTTTCGATGATAGTGATTGAATGCGCATATCCTGGTGCCGCGCCGGGGGCCGCCCTGGTGATGTCTTGACCGATAGCAGTTTCTGCACCGCGCACTTGCTGGAATAATCGCCTCTCCGTCTCCGGGTAAGCCCATGCTTCACGTCTTGCTTCTCGGCCTCCTTCTCGGCCTGCAACATGCCCTCGATGCCGATCACCTCGCGGCCGTCGCGAGCCTGAGCACGCGTGCACGCAGCCTCGGAGACGCGGCGCGGCACGGCGCGGCCTGGGGTATCGGGCATAGCCTGACCCTGTTGTTGTTCGGTGGCCTGCTGTTGTTCGTCCAGGCGAGCCTGCCGCCATGGACCGCCGATCTGCTCGAAGCCGGCGTTGGGCTGATGCTCATGTTGCTGGGAGCCGGGGTGGTGCGCCAGCTGTTGCGCGAACGCGTGCACTTTCACGCCCATCACCACGGTGCACGTCAGCATTTCCATGCCCACAGCCACGATGTGCACGCCGATCACGCCAGGGATCCGCATCATCATGAACACCGCCGGGCACTGCCGTTGCGTGCCGTACTGGTCGGCATGATGCATGGCCTCGCCGGCACCGCTGCACTGCTGGTATTCGCCCTGGGCACGACGACATCGCCATGGCAGGGGCTGATCTACATCGCGGTATTCGGCATCGGATCGATCATCGGCATGAGTCTGCTGGCTGTCGTGATCAGTCTGCCGCTGCGCTGGTCGGCGCGTCGCCTGACCTGGGCACACAACGGCCTGACACTGGTGTTCGGGCTGGTTTCGATCGCGCTCGGCGGCATTCTGCTGAGCCACTCCGCCGCTACGATCATCGCCGCATGAGGACGATGACGCCCACGCCGGCAGCGGCTACAGTCGGTGGATGAGTGGCTAAGGACAGGCTCGATGCCAACGTCGCACCCCCACCCCATCCAACCACCGGCACCGATAACGCCACGATGAACGCGGAACCACAGATCGCCCGGCCGCCGCGCGTATTGCTCGTCGACGATGACGTCGACCATATCGCATTGTGCGAACGCTGGCTCACGCTCGCTGGCTACCGCGTCGACACGGCGGCCAATGGGCCCGCTGCACTCGCGCACCTCGAACAGGCACGTCCCGACCTGGTGATTTCGGACCTGGTCATGGACCAGATGCACGGTCTGCAGCTGCTGGCGGAGATCCAGCGCCATGACCCGGTGTTGCCGACCATGGTGATGAGTGGCAAGGCCGGCGTGCCCGAGGCGTTGCAGGCGGCCAATCTCGGCGTCAGTGGTTTCCTCGAAAAGCCGTTCGACCGCGACGCCCTGCTCGGTGCCGTGACCACAGCGCTCGGCGAGGCCTTCGTGCCACCGAGCACGGCCGGTGGACTGGAGACCGCGGCCGGACGACTGGTCTACCGTTCGGCGCTGATGCAGGAGCTCGTCGCTCGTGTCCAGCGTGTCGCCGGCGGCAGCAGTACGGTGTTGCTGCACGGCGAGACAGGCACCGGCAAGGAACTCGTCGCCCGCGCCATCCACGACCTCGGCCCCCGCCGCGAACGTCCGTTCGTCAGCGTCAACTGCAGCGCCCTGCCCGAACAGCTGCTCGAATCCGAACTGTTCGGTCACGAAAAAGGCGCCTTCACGGGAGCCGTGGCACGCCACATCGGCCTGTTCCAGGCCGCCGACGGTGGCACGCTTTTCCTCGACGAGATCGGCGACATGCCGCTGGCGCTGCAGGCCAAGGTGCTGCGTGCGCTGCAGGACCTCACGATCCGGCCCGTCGGCAGCCTGCAATCGGTCAAGGTCAATGTGCGCGTGATCTCGGCCACTCACCAGGACCTGGCGTCCATGGTCGAACAGAAGCTGTTCCGCGAAGATCTGTACTACCGGATCAATGTCGTGCCACTCAGCGTGCCGGCGCTGCGCGAACGTGCCGAAGACATCCCTGCCCTGGTCGAGTACTTCCTCGAACGCCTCGCCGGCCGCACCGACGGCGGCAGGAAACGCTTCGCCCCCGAGGCGCGTGCGGTTCTGCTGCAGGCGAGCTTCCCCGGCAACATCCGCCAGCTGCAGAACGTCGTCGAGCGCTGTCTCGTACTCAGCAACGGGCCCGTGATCCCGCGATCGCTCGTGGTCGAGGCCCTGCAGGACCAGACCGGCGGCCTGCCGACACTCGACGAGGCACGTCACGCGTTCGAACGCCGCTACATCGCCAGCCTGCTCCGAGCGACGAACGGCAACGTGACCCAGGCGGCACGTATCGCCGGGCGCAACCGGACCGAGTTCTACAATCTGTTGTCGCGGCACAATCTGGAACCGGAGACATTCCGCGCCGCTGACGGCTGACGCCAGGGCCTCCAGCGGGCCTGTGGTGGCTTGAACCTTGCTTGGCCGGGATCACGCATTCGCGGAGCAACAAGATGATCACCGACACGTCAGTCGTTCGCATAAGCGCCGATCTCGCGGACCTCGTGCCGCGCTACCTCAACAATCGCCAGAGCGACCTCGACGCCGCACGCCAGTTGCTGCGTGACGGCGACTTCTACCTGCTTGCCGGCATGGCGCACCGCATCCGCGGCAGCGCATCGAGTTACGGCTTTGTTGGACTCGACGTCATCGCCAAGGCCATCGAACGCGCCGCCCAGCAACGCGATAGCGCCGATATCGAACACCATCTGCAGGCGCTCGAACGCTTTCTGCAGAACGTCGAGGTGGCCTACGTCTGACAGGTGCACATCGCCGCGATCGCCGTGGCACTGGACCGCAGTCCGCAGATACCGACACCAACCGACGGCGTTGCCGGCGAACGTGGCGCGGGGCACCGCCAGGTGCGTGCCGCGGTCCTGGCGCTATGGCGGCAACGACGCCTCGCACCCATCACGTCCGCCGCCTCACCGCAGCGGCTGGCAGCCGGTGATGGACGGGGAACTGGCGTGTCAGCGGGCACCCGCAAGCGCCGCGCCGGCGCAGACCGAATGGCGGCCGACGCCCGCACGACCAAGGGACCCGCGGCGCACGAGACGGCGGCGAAAGTGTCGGGCCAGCCAGACAGTTTGCTGCCGCGACCACCGACGGCTCGTCGATCCGCCGCCGCGCGCTCGCCAGGATCCGGTCAGCAGAAGCGCGGCAAACGCCTGTTTCCGCGTCGACTCGTACACCTCTTACGCAGCAACCCGACGTGTTGGCATGGCGCCTGCTTAACAGTACGCATTGGAGTCTGTTCACGTTGTGGTAACGACACCCCGACGCGACAGGCCGGCGCAACCAACGACGCATTGTGCCGACCGACTTCGTCATCCGATGCCGCTTGCGGCGCGCGTCAGCCACACGCGGCGGACCACGGGCGATACCGAGTCGATGTGAATATCGGGCGGATGTCCCTCCCCCGGTATACTCCCTTCCCGCTCCACCTGGAGCGGGTTTTTTTTGCGTCTTTTCATAAAGTTGCTAATCTGGCACGCACGAGTAGCCAGAACGGAAGCACCGCCATGTCCGACAAATCCGGCGTCAGCCGCGCCAGTGCAGAATCGACTGAACAGCAGAGCATGGCGCAGATCCGTGAGATCCTGTTCGGCGAGCAGGTGCGGCACACCGAACAGCAGTTCGCACGCCTCGATGCACGCCTCGAGGAACAACAAAATGCGCTACGCGCGATGCTCGACGAGCAGATCGGACGCCTCGGCAACGAACTGACACAGCTGCGCAACGGTCTCGACGCGCAGGATCGGCGCCAGGATCTGGCGCTACAGGAACTCAACGGCAGCCTGAGCGATCTACTGCGGCGGCTCGACGAACGTCTGACGCTTCTCGACAGCGACCATCAGGACACCGTGCAGCGCCAGCAGCGCGCGGAAGCGGAACAGGCCGCCGAACTGCAACGCGTCGCCCAGCAATCAGCCGAGCGTGCGCAACTGGCAGAGTTGCTCGAGCAGATGGCGGCGCGCCTGCGTCAGTCGCCGGATCAATGAGCGTCAACAAGCAGCCGCCGGTCGCAGCGGCCAATGACGAACGCAGTGCGCTCGCCGACCTCAAGGCGCTGCTGGTCGGCCCGGAACAGGCCGCGATCGCGCAGCTACGGCAGGAATCGGATGATCATGAGATTCAGGCGCAGCGCATCGCAGAACACCTTCCCAACGCGCTACGCGGTGCCTACGAGCGTTCCTCGTCTGACCTGACCGACGCGCTGGAACCCCCCGTTTCGGCGTGCCTCGAAGACGCCGTGCAGCGCCGACCGGGATTCTTCGCCGACATCCTTTATCCCGTCATGGGGCCGGCGATCCGGCGCTCGATCACGCAGGCGATGAAGAGCCTGGTACAGCAGATCAACGAGACGCTCGAACACAGCCTGACGATCAAGGGCATCAGCTGGCGCATCGAGGCCGCACGCAGCGGCGTGCCGTTCGGTGAAGTCGTGCTGCGGCACACCCTGCGTTACCGCGTCGAAGAGGCTTTCCTGATTCAGAACGGCAGTGGACTGCTGATCCGTCATGTCGGCCAGCGCAGCGAGCACGCGCGCGACGCCGATGCGGTGTCGGCGATGCTGACGGCGATCCGTGATTTCACCCGCGATACCATGGAGCCCGACAGCGAAGACACGCGATTGGAGAGCGTCGACGTCGGCGACCATACGCTCTGGCTGGTGCACGGCCCCGACGCCTATCTCGCCTGCGCGATCCGCGGCATACCACCTCTCGGTCTGCGTAACGCGCTCAACGACGTCCTCGAAGAGATCCACCATCGCCACACCTTTCTGCTCGAACAGTTCACAGGCAATGCGACCACCACGGCACCGCTGGTGCCGTTACTCGACCGCTGCCTGCAAAGCGAGCGTGAACAGGCTGCCGGGCGGCGTTTCCCGTGGCCGTTGCTAATCGTGTCGCTGTTGCTGATCGGCGCGCTGGGCTGGTGGTTGATCACGGCGTGGCAGGACAGCTCGCGCGCGCAGATCGAGCAGCAACGACTGCAGCAGGCCGTGGACGGGCTCAAACGTGCGCCGGGTATCCTGGTCACCGACGTCGTCTACGATGGCGAGCGGGTTCGCGTCGCGGGCCTGAACGACCCCCTGCTGCCCCCGCCTGCAAAGCTGCTCGACACCGCCGGTCTCGCGGCCGACCGCTATACGCTGACGTTCCGGCCGTTCGAATCGGACGAGCCCGACGCCGCACTTGCGCGTGCGCGGCAGCGCCTGGCGCCACCAGACAGTGTCGCCCTGCGCCTCGATGACCGGCGGCTGATCATCAGCGGCAATGCCGCCGACGCCTGGCGCCAGCGTGCCGAACTGCTGGCACCCACGGTACCGGGTATCGACAGCGTCGACACCCAAGCACTCGACGATATCGACGCACGCCTGCTGCGCGAATTGCGCGCCGCCCTGTTGCCACCCGACGGTGTCACCATCCGCGTGCAAGACGGTCACGCCACCCTCGGCGGCCGAGCACCGCTGGCCTGGATCAATGCGCTCGACGGCTCACTGCCGGCACTCGACGGTCTGCAATCACTGCAGCACGTGCAGCTGACGCCGCTGGAGGACGGAAGGCTGTCGCAGCTCGTGGCGCTCATCAATGCGGCCGAGGTTCCCTTCGTCGACGGCATCGTGCTCGGCGATGCTCAGGCCGCCCAGGTCGATCGGATCGGCGCCATGATTGCCGAAGCCCACCAGCACGCCACCGATCTCGGGCGCACGATGCGCGTGCAGATCATCGGTCGCACCGATGGCATCGGCAGCGTGGAGCAGAACCATTTTGTCGCCAGCCAGCGCGCCGAGCGCGTCGCCGAGCGCCTGCGCATCAACGCACTGCCCATGCCGAAACTCGAGCTGCGCAGCGTGACGCAACCACCCGGAATCAGTCAGCCCGACGTCTCGCTGCGGCGCGTCGAGTTCCGCGTCAACGGCATCGACGACCGCTAGGCGCGTCGGTCATTGCAGAACTGGGAACCAGTCCACGAGGTAACGTACCCGCGGGTGACAAATTCCATTGCCAACTCTATGTTGATCGTTTGCGGCGCTGTCACCACCATCCTGGGACATGACGGACTTCCGGTACGCGGCGCCGCAACAGCGCGATCACGCACTATCCAGTTAATGAAAATACGCAAGATCTGCATGATCGGCGACTTTGCCGTGGGCAAGACCAGCCTGGTCTCGCGCTTCGTTCACCAGTCTTTCGGTGACGAATACCTCACCACGGTAGGCGTAAAGATCGACACGCGCGAGATCCGTCTACCCTCGGGCGACGAACTCAAGCTGGTGCTCTGGGACATCGCCGGCAAGAGCGCCTTCGCCCGCGTCGACAGCAACTACCTGCGCGATGCTGCAGGTTACCTGCTCGTTGCCGACGGTACGCGCGGCGCCACGCTCGATAACGCACTCACGTTGCACGCCAATGTGCGCGAACTCGTCGGCGAAGTGCCTTTCTGTCTGCTCATCAACAAGGCAGACCTCCAGCCACAGTGGTCCGTCGACCGCCAGCGGCTCGACGCACTGCGTGCGCAAGGCTGGCCGCTCGGCGAAACGAGCGCCCTCGACGGCAGCGGCGTCGAAGCCGCTTTCGCACGCCTCGGCGAACAGCTCGTGCATCGGGCGTGAGCGAGCAACTCGATCGCATCGCACGACACGTCAACCGCCTGTTGGCCAGGCAGGTCCGTCCTCTGTTCATCGCGCTCGACGACAAGTTCCGACTGCACGCATTGCGTGGCGACGCCGAGTATTTCGGTTATCGCCACTGGCGCGTGGGTGACCCCGTTGGCGATCGCCTGCCGCTGCTTGCCACACTCGACCCGGCCAAAGCCACGCCGCAAGTCTGGCGCTTTGTGCAGCTACCGGATATGCCGACCTGCCATGTCCATCTGATCGCGCTCGACGACGCCTGGGGCGTGGCGCTGCTCGACGCCACTGCCGAACACACCGAGCAACAACAACGCCAGCAGATTGCGCATGAGATGCTGTTGCTGCGCGACGAACGCGAACGATTGTTGACCGAGCTGGACCGGGCGAACCGACTCAAAGGCGAGTTCATCGCGCGCATGTCGCATGAGTTTCGGACGCCGCTCGCCGCTGTGATCGGTTACGGTGAGCAGCTGCGCGACAGCAGCGAAGACGAGCGCACACAGCAGCAGGCCGGAGCCGTTCTGCGCAGCGGTCGCTACCTGTTGAACCTGGTCGATAACCTGCTCGGTCAGGCACAGATCGACAACGAACGATTGCACATCGATGCCGCCGCCTGCGATCTCGGCGCAGCGTGTGACGAGGTCGAGCAACTGTTGCGACCGCTCGCCGAACAGAAGTCGCTATCGTTCGCCTGGTGGTTCGACGGGGACATCCCGACACGCGTCTGGCTCGATGCCACACGTCTGCAGCAAGTCCTGCTCAACCTGGTCGGCAACGCGATCAAGTTCACCGAAAGCGGCAACATCAACGTCGAGTTCGATTGGCAGGAGGACCGCCTGCACGTCTCGGTCGCCGACTCAGGGCCCGGCATCGCTGAACACCAGCAGGCACACATTTTCGAACCGTTCCACCAGGGCGCGTCAGCACAACACGGCAAAGGCGCGGGCCTCGGCCTGTCGATTAGCCGCGCGTTGGTCACGGCGATGGGCGGTGAACTCGAGCTGGTATCCAGCGGTGCGAATGGCTCGCGTTTCGCATTCAGCATCACCGCCCCCGCGGTGCGTTCCGGCAGGCGTGGCGACGACGCGCTCAGTGGACGCAAAGTACTGCTGGCAGACGATGACCAGGACTTGCTCGATCTGTTTGCCCTCTACCTCAAGGCCGCCGGCTGCGCCGTGCATTGCGTCAGCGACGCCGCACAGGTGCGCGTAGCGGCACGCACGTTCAAACCGGACGCCGTGGTCGTCGATCTCAATCTCGGTGATCGCGACGGACTGACCCTCGCGCGCGAGCTGCGCGAATCAGGATACCGCCACGGCATCGCCGTACTGAGCGCGAGCGAGGCAGGCAGCGTGCAACGCACCGAGCCCGCGGTCGACGCCTACTGGCGCAAACCGATCGGGCGCGTGCAATTGCTCGACGGCATCGCCGCACTGATCAGCGGACAATGAGTGCGGCAACGGTGGTGCTACGGACGCCGCGATTGAGATCACGCACCGGATCGGCGAGAATTGCGCCGCCCGAGCCGGCAGGCTTGGGCCGGGGAAGCCGCGTAGCGGCGTGAGTACAGCCCGCCGGTCGTGGACCGGCCCGATGCCCGCACGGCATCACGACAGATAAGCAAGTTTCAAGCGCCCGTAGCTCAGTTGGGTGAGCCGCGGTCGCCAACGGCGATGGCAAGCCACTTAACGTGGCTTGGCAAGCAGCGAACGCCCGAGCCGGCAGGCTTGGGCCGGGGAAGCCGCGTAGCGGCGTGATTACAGCCCGCCGGTCGTGGACCGGCCCGATGCCCGCACGGCATCACGACAGATAAGCAAGTTTCAAGCGCCCGTAGCTCAGTTGGAT
>JAGRHA010000032.1 GCA_020445205.1 Gammaproteobacteria bacterium | reverse complement strand
GCACATCACGATGTCGCGCGCCATGCATGGCCACCATGGTGATCTCGTCGCCAAGTCGGGCAGTGGCGCAACGCTGTTCCCCGACATGCCGGCACCCAACGATCCGATCCGCCTCGAGCCGGTCGCCAACCACCTCGACAAGTATCCCTTGGCGTCGGGTTCGGAGCAGACGGTGGAAGAATACGTACTGCAGCAATCGTGCTACTCATGCCACCCCGGCAAGCGCACCGACTGCCTGCGTGGCGCCATGGCGTCAGCCGGGATCGTCTGCCAGGATTGCCACGGCGACATGCTCGCCGTCGGTGACGACTTCTCGCATGACTTCCCGAATACCGCGGGCAATATCGATGCGAGCAAGCGCGTGCCTTGGGCCGTTGAACCTGGTTGTCAGTCGTGCCACGTCGGTGACGCCGTCAATCAGCCGAGCGATACCGACGGCATGATCTACGCGAGCGATTCCATTCGCCTGCTGCGCGCCTACCGTAGCGGCGACCAGAACGCGACGCCGATCCGTTCGACCACTTCGCGGTTCGCCGAAAACCGTGTGGTCAACGACCAGGGGCAGTCGGTCGACCTGCTCTACCGCCTGAGCAAGGGCCACGGCGGCGTCATGTGTGAAGGCTGCCACGGCAGCACGCATGCGATCTGGCCGAATGGCAACCCCAACGCCAACGACAACATTGCAGCCACGCAGATCCAGGGCCATGCCGGTACGATCAGCGAATGTACCGTGTGCCATGAGACGGATGCCCTGCCCGCAAACACCCAGGCAGGTCCGCACGGCATGCATCTGGTCGACGATCGCCGCTTCTGGCGCGAGGCACACAAAGAAGCCGCCAAGCGTGAGAATGGCCGACCCAATGGCGGTACCTGCAGCACCTGCCATGGCACCGACCATCGCGGCACCGTGTTGTCCCGTACCCCGGTCGATCGCAGCTGGAGTGTCGAAGGTCGCACCCGCACCGTCGCTGCAGGGGAAGCCGTAGGCTGTGGGGTGTGTCACGACCTCGATGAGAGCTTCGAGCGCTAAGTAGCACACAGGCAGCACTTCAGCGGGGTCGGTCGTTTGGCCGGCCCCGCTGTTTTGTTGCGCTACACCCGACTGCGATACGCCTTGTATAGTCTGCGTGTGTCAAAGTGCATGCATCGTGTTGCCCACGAGGCACCGACAGCGAATCACCACCATGCTCCGTGTATTACAACGACAAGGCCGAAGTGGTCGCCGACACCGCCTGCTGACCATCGGTAAAGGACTGGGTCGCCCGCATCCCTGCGCCACTCCTTTGACCTTCGTCAAGCACGCGCTATGGCTCATGCTGTTGTTGGGGCTGTCGACGCTACCCGCCGGCGCCGGCGAACTCACACCCACATCGTTCTCAAAGCCTCCCTCCAGCCTGCAACTGACGGATATCCACGGCGTCGAGCATGACCTGCAACGCTACGCGGGCAAAGTCGTCGTCGTCAGCTTCTGGACGACGTGGTGCCCACCCTGCCTGCGCGAAATGCCGTCACTGGAACGGCTGAGCCACGATATGCAGGACGATGGCGTCGTCGTGCTGGCCGTCAATGTCAAGGAACCACGCAGTCGCGTGAAACGCTTTCGTCGGCTGCCCGGCGATGATGTCGTCGTGCTGCTCGATACACGCGGCGAACACGCCGGTCTGTGGGATGTCGAGGTCTATCCCACGGCTTACGTCATGGGCAGGCATGGCGACGTGGCACTCGGAGTGACGGGAGCCATCGAGTGGGACGACACGGACGTACGCGCGGCCTTGACCAGCCTGGCCGCAGAATCCGCGCATTGAACCTGTGCATTCGCCGGGCACTCCGATTCCGCCCCAGCCGCTCAGATGCCTTCACGTCGCGCAGGGGCGGCCATAGTCTGCCCACCAGGCTCACCACACTCCGCCGCACGCACGTCCGGACGACGTGCCTTCGGTGCTCGGGTGGCTCGTCCCGTCAGCTCGCTCGCCAGAATCGTTTCAACATCGGCTTCACACTGATGCCGTGGAATACGATCGACAGCGTGACGACAACAAGGGTGATGTGGATCAGCTCCAATGCCAGTTCCTCGGAGATGCCGTGTTCGATGGCATACATGAGGTAATACAGCGAACCGATGCCGCGCACGCCGAACCAACCCGCCATGCTGCGCAGTCGCCGCGGTGTCGACGTGCCGGACAGGCTGATCAGAACGCTCGCGGGACGTGCGACGAAGAACAGCAGCATGGCCGTGGCGACGGCACGCACACTCCACGAATCGATGAACAGCATGCCGCCGATCAGCAAGATGAGCACGAGTTCGGAAAGTCGTTCGATGTGCTCCTTGAACACCAGCGATGCCTCGCTGACGCGCACGATCTCACCACGGTCGTCGATGTCAGGGACATCATCTTCATCGTCTCCCGCAGGGTTTCGCTCGAGCTTCTGTGACGGCTGGCGCGCCGCCTCGCGCTGCCGCAACGCGACGGCACCGAAGAACACCGCGAGAAAACCCCATACATTCAACACCAAGCTGATGCCGTAGACCACGCCAATCAGGCCAAGACCGAGAAAGTCGTCGAGCAGCGCGTGCGCTGGCCAACGCCGGCGCAGACCGGCCGCCAGCTCCGCCACGAGGGCGCCGATAATCACACCGACGGCAATGCCGCCGACAGTGGCCCACACCAGATCGAGTGCGAACCAGCGCAAACCGAAGTCTCCCAGCTCGTGCAGCCCCAGGAGGCCGAGCCCTAGCATGACGAATGGAAATGCACTGCCGTCGTTCATGCCCGCTTCGCAGGTCAGCGTGAAGCGCAGGCGATCGCGGTCACCGGGATGGCGGATCTGCACATCGGTTGCCAGCACCGGATCCGTGGGCGCCAGGATCGCACCCAACAGAACGGCCGCACCCAGCGACATCCCCAACGCGAAATGCCCGAAAGCGGCGACGATCGCCACATTGATCGCCATCGCCACGAACGCCAGCAAGATCGGCGAACGCCATTTCGCCAGCGATACGGGCACCGGCATCTTCACGCCAGCGGAGAACAAAGAAATAAGTACGGCGATCTCGGTCAGGATCTCGAGCAGACCCGACTGCTTGAGCGGATTGAAATGAAACAATCCGAGTACTGTAGGGCCCGCGATGAGACCGACCGCGAGATAGACCATCGACGAGGTGATCGGAATGCGGCGGATGAAAGGCGCCCCCACCCCCATGACCAACAGCAACGTGCCCACGAGAAGAAACCACGCGGCGGCGTCCATCATCGTCCTTCGTCCTCACTGTACTTCTATAGGGTGACGCCCATGCTAACGCGCCATCCACTTCGCAGAACGCGTCACGGTGTCCCGGCGGGCGAATATGCGACGGCGTGCGCTGTTCCGAAAAACCCTGCACAAACCCCATGAATTGCACGCCGGCCGCGCCATCCCGGTGCTCGGGATCCGCCGCCTGCGAGGTAGGCTGCGCTACTGGCGTGCACGCCGCCGTCGGGGTCATCACGACCCGCGACGGGTCTGTGTCGCTCACTGTACGAATCGCGCCTGTTGTCGATGTAAGCTATGCCACAAGGCGCGGGAGAGTAGCAGCGCCAATCCCGTTGTAAGGTGGTTAGCCAATGACCCGTGTCAAAGTTGTGATGAAGACATCCGGGGAACCGGTCAAGCGCATCGCCGTCGGCATACAGCAAGGCAATGCCGAACGTATTCTGCAAGGTCAGACCGATCGCGACGGCGTCGCCGAGTTCGGCGCGTTGCGCGGCAGCGGTCGCGTATTCGTCGACGGTCGCCCTCAGTATCAGGGCCCGCTGGACAAAGAGATCCTCATCGAGTTGTGGAACCTTACCAGCGGTGCGGGTGAAGGCGGTGACGGTGCCCCATCAGGTATCGGTGGTGGCAGCATTGCCTATCCGAGCATGCAGACTCGTGGCTTGATGGTGAATGGCCGCGAAGTGCTGACCGACAGCGAAGGTTATATCGTGCATCCAGCGGAATGGTCCGACGACTTCGTCCGCGCCCTCGCCGAGCAGGATGGACTGGTGCTGACCGACGAACATTGGGAAGTCATCCATCACCTGCGTGATTTCTATACCCGCAAGCATGTGCAATGCACGGTGCGCGACATGCTCAAACATTTCCGCCAGGCATGGGGTAAGGAAAAAGGCAGCAACAAGTACCTGCACCAGCTGTTCCCACGCGGCGGCCCACAGAAGCAGGGCAATCGTCTCGCCGGGCTGCTGCGTACCAAGGGCGAGCATTGAGCATGGCTTCGCGATAGGCGGAGCCGACGGTTGGCGTCGGCCACGGCCACGGCCACCGACGTGGCGTAGGGGTTGGGTTCGGCATCGCTTGGGCGCCGGGTTGTATCGGCACGCGCAGGCCAACCCGGCTGCCGCGACACACAATCTGTTGAGCCGATAACTCGCGAGTACCCGACGCCGTCGCGCCTGCCCCGGCGGACATATCGGGCTCTTGATCCTACCAACGCGCCTCTCGTAGACCTTAGCCCACCCTGAGCAGCGTCTGCGTCACCTTGCGGGGCCGCCCGGCAGCGGCCGCGGCCGGTTTCAGCAAGACATGAAAAAAGGGCCCAGGATTTCTCCTGGGCCCTTGCTTCGTATGGCGTCCCGTAGGGGAGTCGAACCCCTGTCGTCGCCGTGAAAGGGCGATGTCCTAGGCCTCTAGACGAACGGGACGTGAAACCAAGTTTTTGGTGGAGCCAGGCGGGATCGAACCGCCGACCTCAACACTGCCAGTGTTGCGCTCTCCCAGCTGAGCTATGGCCCCTCGAAAGAGGCGCGTATGGTATGCCAGCTAAGCCACTTTGTCCACCCGCAGCGGCAAACTTTTTCGTGCCGCGAGGCACTCAGTCCTCGGCGATTTTACCCCACGAATCGCGCAACGAGACGATCCGGTTGAACACCGGCGCACCGGCTCGGCTGTCCACCGCGTCGACCACGAAATAACCCTCGCGCTCGAACTGGAAACGCTCTCCGGCCGTCGCGCTGGTGAGTGCCGGCTCGACGACGCATTCGCTCAGCACACGCAGCGAGTCGGCGTTGATGTCATCGAGGAAATCCTGCCCGCCCCTGCCCGGGTTCGCGGTGCTGAACAGACGGTCGTACAGGCGGACTTCTGCGCGCTGACCGTGCGTGGCCGAAACCCAGTGAATGACGCCACGCACCTTGCGCCCCTCCGGGTTGTGGCCGAGCGTGTCGGGATCGTACGTGCAACGCAATTCGACGATCTCCCCGTCGGCGTCCTTGATGGCTTCGTCGCAGCGGACCACGTAGGCGTTGCGCAAGCGCACTTCGCCACCCAGCACGAGGCGCTTGTATTTCTTGTTCGCTTCCTCGCGGAAATCCGCGCGATCGATGTACACCTCGCGCGTGAACACGACCTCACGTGTGCCCATCGACTCATCCTTCGGATGGTTGCCAGCGGGCAATGCCTCTGACGTGTCGTCGGGATAGTTGCTGATGGTGACCTTGAGCGGGTCGAGCACGACCATGCGACGCGGCGCGACAGCGTCGAGATGCCCACGGATGCTGTTCTCCAACACACCCATCTCGACCGTTCCTTCCGATTTGGTCACGCCGACGGCCTCGCAAAAGCTGCGGATCGCCTCAGGCGTGTAGCCGCGCCGGCGCAGGCCGGCGATCGTCGGCATGCGCGGATCGTTCCAGCCCGAGACGTGCTTCTCCTGGACCAGTTGCGTGAGCCGACGCTTGCTCATCACGGTGTACTCGAGATTGAGCCGCGAAAACTCGATCTGGCGCGGATGGCAGGCGATGGTGATGTTATCGAGCACCCAGTCGTACAGTGGGCGGTGGTCTTCGAACTCGAGCGTACACAGACTGTGTGTGATGCCCTCGAGCGCATCCGAGATCGGATGCGTGTAGTCATACATCGGGTAGATGCACCACTCGGCACCCGTCTGGTGATGGATAAGACCATGGCGGATGCGATACAGCGCTGGATCGCGCATGTTGATGTTGGGCGACGCCATGTCGATCTTGGCGCGCAAGGTACGGCTGCCGTCGGGGAAATCGCCTGCGCGCATACGCTGGAACAGATCGAGATTTTCCTCGATGCTGCGATCGCGGTACGGGCTCGGACGACCCGGTTCGGTCAACGTACCGCGGTATTCGCGCACCTGTTCCGCATCCAGGTCGCAAACGAAGGCTTTACCGCTGCGGATGAGCTCCAGAGCGTACTCGTAGAGCTGCTCGAAGTAATCCGATGCAAAACGCAGGGCATCCCAATCGTAGCCGAGCCAGCGCACGTCGTCCTTGATCGCCTCGACGAACTCCTCTTCCTCTTTGGCGGGGTTGGTATCGTCGAAACGCAGGTTGCAGCTGCCAGGGTAGTCCTGCGCGATGCCGAAGTTGAGCACGATCGACTTGGCGTGGCCGATATGCAGATAGCCGTTCGGTTCGGGCGGAAAGCGCGTATGGATGCGTGCATGCTTACCGCTGGCCAGATCGTCATCGATGATCTGGCGGATGAAATTCGTCGGAGCGCCGGAATCGCCACTCATCACATCAATTCCCCGATACGGTTGATACTGAGGCCTCAGCCCCTGCCCTGGATGGCCGCAATCGCCGCATCGATGCGGCGCAGCGTTGCCGCCTTGCCGACCAAGTGTACGGTCAGATCGAGATCCGGTGAAGGCGCTCCGCCCGTCACGGCGACGCGCAGCGGCATGGCAACCTTGCCGAAACCGACGCCGAGCGCCTCGACGGTGTCGGCGACAACCGCATGAATCGCCTCGCGGCACCAGTCATCGATGGCTTCAAGGCGTTCGCGCACGGCCGCAAGTGCGGCATCGGCACCGTCCTTGAACGCTTTTTTGGCCGCCGCGGGATCGACAGCATCGAAGTCGCGATAATAGAAATGGCATAGCTGCGCCAGTTCGACGAGCGTGCCGGCGCGTTCACGTTGCGCATCGATGACGGCAGCCAGCGGAGCGCCGTCCGCGTACACAATGCCATCCGCATCGAGGAACTCCGCCACCAGGCCGGCAAGCCGATCGAGATCCGCCTGCTTGATGTACTGCTGATTCACCCAGACGAGCTTGTCGGTGTTGAACGCCGAAGGCGAGCGGTTGACCGCGTCGAGATCGAACAGCGCGATCATCTCCTCACGCGAGAACAGCTCTTGATCACCATGCGACCAGCCGAGGCGCACGAGGTAGTTCAACAGCGCCTCCGGCAGATAGCCGTCCTGCTTGTACTGCATTACGCTCACCGCGCCATGCCGTTTGGAGAGCCGCGCGCCGTCGTCACCCAGGATCATCGGCACGTGGCCGAAGGCCGGGATCGACCAGCCCATGGCCGCGAACATATTGATCTGGCGCGGCGTATTGTTGATGTGGTCATCGCCACGGATCACGTGCGTGATACCCATATCGTGATCGTCGACCACGACGGAAAGGTTGTACGTCGGCGAGCCATCGCTGCGGCGGATGATCAAGTCGTCGAGTTCACTATTGTCGACCACGATACGCCCGCGGATGAGGTCATCGATGACCACCTCGCCCTGCTGCGGGTTGAGGAAGCGCACCACGTGCGGCTCGGCGGGATCGATATCACGACCGCGGCAGTGACCGTCGTAACGCGGCTTCTGCTTGTTCGCCATCTGCTCCTCGCGCAGCTTGTCGATGCGTTCCTTGGAGCACGTGCAGCGGTAGGCGTGACCGCGCTCCAGCAGTTCATCGATGACCTCGTTGTAGCGATCGAAGCGCTGGGTCTGGAAATACGGTCCTTCGTCGTGATCGAGGTCGAGCCAGGCCATGCCTTCGAGAATCGCGTTGACCGAGTCCTCGGTCGACCGTTCGAGATCGGTATCCTCGATACGGAGCACGAACTGTCCCCCGTGGCGACGGGCGTAAAGCCAGGAAAACAAGGCGGTGCGGGCCCCGCCGACGTGCAGATAACCCGTCGGGCTGGGCGCAAATCGAGTCTTGATGGTCATGGGAAAATGGGTCGAACAGCGGAATCGCCGGATTTTAGCAAGCCTGCGAAGATTGACCAGCACCGGCGCAGCTTCTACTATTCGCCCTCCTCACGAGATGGGGCGCGTAGCTCAGTGGGAGAGCACTGCCTTCACACGGCAGGGGTCGCTGGTTCGAACCCAGCCGCGCCCACCAAATTCCAAATCAATATCAATATGTTACGCGAACAACGCACGCGGATACGCCCGCGCATGTGCGACGTAAATTTTGCGTAAATTGTTTTCGTTGAGTGACTGCGTTCGACACCGGCGCCTGGCGCAGTGACGTCGACTGACAACGACCACCCTCCCCGCTATCCTTAGCCTTCCACCCCCACGCAAAAGGAGTTGCGCCATGCTGGTAGTCGGCCGCCGTGAAGGCGAATCCATCATCATCGAAACCACCGACGGCCCGATTGTCGTCAGCCTAGAGCGCTTGCAGGGCACTCAGGCCCGTATCGGCATAGAAGCGCCGGAACAGGTCAAAGTGCTGCGGCATGAATTGGCGCGAACAGCGCCGGCACCTACCTAACGAGGCATCCATCCAGTCCATGTTCATTCTGAAATACTGGCGACTCGGTGTGAAGCTTGCGGCGTGGTTGTTTACCCTTTTAATACTCACGCTCGTTATCGTTCGCGGCTACGACACTCAGTGGACCGGCTTTGGGGAATACAAACCGCAGGACGGCGATCCGGAACGCGCAAAGACTTTATGGGATTGGCTCAAATTACTTGTCGTTCCGATTGTCCTCGCTGTTGGCGGATACTTCTTGGAAGGCTCCAGAAAGCGATTCGAACGCACAATCGAGAATGACCGTCACAATCAACAGATCCTTGACGACTATTTCGAGTACATTTCCAAACTACTGCTGGAAAAGCATTTGGGAAACGGTACCGACCAAGACGTGGCACGAGATCTCGCGCGAACTAGAACTTTATCGGCACTTAGGTTACTAGACGGCAAGCGGAAGGCACACCTTCTGCAGTTCATCTATGAAACGGGCTTGATCGAAAGAAACCCAATAATCGATTTGAATGGTGCTGACCTCAAAGGAGCATTGCTGGATGAAGCGGTCCTTTCCGGAGCAGAAATTCGCGGAGCTTATTTCAATGGTGCAACCATTCGGCGCGCGCACTTGATCGGCACAGACCTTAGAGGGTGCGATTTCGCGAGAGTGTGCTTCGCTGATACAGACTTCACAGATGCTTTGTTGCGTCAGGCAATGTTCAATGAAGCGGACCTACGTAAGGCAGATATTGCCACGGCGGATATGCGTGATGTCGATTGCAGCAATACGTACATGCGGCACGCGCAAAGAAAGGCTTTAAACGAAAGAAACAGTACGGGATAGCTATGTCCAAGAAGAAGTGTAGTAGGTGCCACGGTTCAGGCGAGGTGGACTGCGAAGGGTGTGGCGGGACTGGAGGCGGCGAGCGTGATCGTGATCATGATCGGTCGATCGGAATAAATAGCCGATGGTCTGCGTGCTCTAGATGCCATGGAAAAGGATCGATCACGTGTCCAAAATGCCACGGGTCAGGAAGTCAGGACGACTAGGGGAGCCGCGTATGCAGCTGTCCACGAGCTACCAAGCCCGGAAATTCAGGAGAAGGTCAAACGAATATTTGAGTCGCTGGCGTTCACGTTCGCTAGAGAACAGATCCGGGAGCGTTCACGACAATAGAACCGAGCACGCCGCATATCTGCACGCATGAATACAGAATGGATCGCTTAGCCACGCGCTACGGCGTCTGCATTGCGACCTTTGTGGACGTTAAAGTAAAGATGTCCTTGCTCTTGGGTGGTGGCCAATACCGGACACTTGCCTGCCGTGAGTCAATACGACGGCGCAGCATCTCTATTACCGTCCGTTGCGGCTAATGACCTACTGCATCTACGGTCGCGTACCATTGGCGGGATTGTTGCCCTGGGGAGGCACGCCGACAATCGGAGGCCGCTGAGCTAGCCTATTTGACCGGGGTGTATTGCAACATGCTTAAATTGAACATGTGGATTCGCTCAATCTCTTCGGTACTGCGCGAAAGGATCGCTCTCGCTCATGGAATCGGCCAACAATAATGACGGGACATTGACCGGGGCTCCTCGTCCACAAATCTTTCGCGTTTTCCTGGCCTCGCCGGGTGATGTACCGCTCGAACGAAAACTGGCGCGCGAAACCATCG
>JAGRHA010000286.1 GCA_020445205.1 Gammaproteobacteria bacterium | reverse complement strand
GCAACGGCGTGAAAGGCGACAAGAAGAAACGTGACGAGGCCGATGCCGACGAAACCGACTACGCATTGAGCGAGGCACTGAACCTGCTCAAGGGCCTCGCCATACTGCGCCCGGGCGAGGCCTGAGCGTCGTGTTGCGCGTGCGCCTCGCGCTGCTGTTGCTGCTCGCCGTCGTGGGTGGCGTCGGCAGCGTCGGCGCCGCAGAGCCGGTACGCATCGCAATCATCATCGACGATCTCGGCAACAGCCGTGCACTCGGTCGCGAAGCCGTGGCGTTGCCGGGCGCGTTGACCTACGCCGTTCTGCCGTCGCGACCGTACAGCAGCTATATCGCTCAGACGGCCGACGCGTCGGGTAAGGAGGTCATGCTGCACCTGCCGATGGAGGCCAGTGACGGTCGCGCCATGGGCCCCGGCGGCCTGTCGCTCGGCATGGACCGCAAGAGCTTTGCACACGCCGTACGCGAGGGCATTGAATCCCTGCCGAACATCGCCGGGGTCAACAATCACATGGGTAGCCTGCTGACCCGTCAGCCCGATGCGATGCGCTGGCTGATGGAGGAGCTGCGCTGCTTCGACCGCCTGTATTTCGTCGACAGCCGCACCGACGTGCGCACCGTGGCGCGCGACTCGGCACGCGATGCAGGCCTGGCGAACGCCGCACGCGACGTGTTCCTCGACAACCAGCAGGACCGCGAATACATCCGTGCGCAACTGGCACGGCTGATTGCCATCGCCCGCCGCCACGGTTCGGCGATCGGTATTGGCCACCCTTACCCTGAGACACTGGCGGTACTCGCCGAACAACTGCCGCAATTGTCTGTGCAGGGAATACAACTGGTACCGGTCTCGCGACTGGTCGAACGCGAAAGGAGTGAACGCTTATGGCACGCGTCCTCGTCCCCCTTGCCGAAGGTTGCGAAGAACTCGAAGCAGTGACCATCGTCGACCTGCTGCGGCGGGCCGGTGTCGAAGTCGTTGTGGCCGGACTCAAGGACGGCCCCGTGACAGCGAGTCGCGGTGTGGTGCTGTTGCCGGATAAGCCGCTCGACGCCGTCCTCGGCGATGAATTCGACATGATCGTGCTCCCGGGCGGTCTGCCGGGTGCCGATCACCTCGACGCCGACCCCCGCATCCATACGCTGCTGCAGCGCATGGCCGAGCAGGGTCGATACACTGCCGCCATCTGTGCGGCACCCAAGGTGCTGCTCAACGCCGGCCTGCTCGATGGCCACAAGGCGACCGCTTATCCCGGGGTCATCGACGGCCGCATGAGTGAAGGATCGCAGTTATTGGCCGATGCCGTAGTAACCGACGGCCGCGTCGTCACCTCGCGCGGCCCCGGTACGGCGATGGACTTTGCGCTGACGCTCATCGAACAACTGCTCGGAGCGCAGCAACGCAAGGCCGTTGAAGATCCGTTGATGCGTCCCTGAGGCACCGGAGTGATGTCACGTAGCGCCAAGCTGATATTGATTTTGTTGGTCCCTGCACTGCTTTACGGAGCGGCGAAAGGGCTTGCGTACTACCAGGCCAAGAAAGCCGTCGACGATTTCATCCTCGCCATGGCCAATCACGCCGACGTGCGCTATGCGGGATTGAGCACCGATCTGCGCGGTGCCGTCACCGTCGAGGGCATCACGGTTCAGGCGCGCGACAGCAGCGACAGTGTCGATGTGGCTTCGGTGCGGATCAGCAGCGACGATCCGATGTTTTTCATCCAGGGCTTGACCTTGGGTGAGGACGAAGCGGTCCCGCCGCACAGCTTGGCGTTCTCTGCCAACGGCATCAAGCTGCCGCTCGACGCCGCAATGCTGCAGGCTGCCGTGGCACCACGCGTCGACGAGCCGGCAGCCAGCACAACCGATCCGCAGGCACCTGCGGATGCAGCGGCGACGGACGTTCAGCCCAACGACGATGCGGCATCGGAAACAGCCACCGTGGTTGCCGATATCGCCGACAGCGGAATGTGTGCCCAGGGCTTGCATGTCGATCCCGCGATGTTGCAGCAGCTCGGCTTCTCGGAGTTGGTCATGGATCTCGGCGGACGTTACGACTACGCCGAGGCCTCGCGTGATCTCGAGCTGGCATTCGAACTCGATATGCACCACATCGAATCCGTGCGTATCGCTGCGCACCTCGCCGACGTCGATCTCAAGGCGATGGCGGCAGGCAGCGCGCCGCAGCTCAATCTCAGTGGTTTCAGCGTCGCCGTCACCGTCGAACCGGCATTCGGCAACCAGATGCTCAAGGCCTGCGCGATCGGTACCGAACAACCGGTGCAGCTGTGGAGCGAGCGCGTGGCGCAACGTGCGCTCGACGACATGCAGGCGCAGGGCTTGATGCTCGGAGACGGGCTCAGCACGGCGATGCGGCGTTTCTACAAGGACTGGGGCGAGTTCAAGGTCGAGGCGCAGCCCGCCAAGCCCGTGGGCCTGCTCAGCTTGATGTTCGTGCCGCCGGAGCAGTTGGTCCCCATGCTCGGATTACGCATCAGCCTCAACGAACAGCCGATCGACGACATCAGCTTCGAATGGCAGCGCACGGCCGGGCAGGGCCTGGGGGCGCTGATGGGGCAGAACGACGAGGTCAGCGAGACCGGGCCGCAGGCCACCAACCCTGCCCGTGTGATCGTGCGGCGTGAATTCGTCAACGTGCCGGTCGCCTCAATTCGCGCGTACGTCGATCGCGAAGTACGCATCAAGCCGCGTGGTCAACCGTTGCGTGAAGGCGTGTTGAAGCGTGTTGCCGATGGCGAGGCCGAGGTCGAGCAGCCGTTGCACGGAGGCAAGTTCACGGTGTACGTGCCGGTCAGCCAGATCGAAACCATCGCGGTGCTCGAGCTGCGCAAGGTCACCCCAGGCGGCGGCTGACGCAGCCGCGCAGCCTCACGCATCCCGTAGCAGGCGGAACAGGGCGCTGTGATCGAGGTCACCGTCGCCGCGCGCGATCAACTGCGCGTAGAGTTCACGTCCCAACGCCGTAGCCGGCAGCGCCTGTTGTAGCTGTTCACCCAATTCGCACGCCTGGCGCATGTCCTTATGCTGGGTCGTCACGCGCGCCCCAGGCGTGAAACGGCGTTCGATCATGCGCAGGCCGTGCACTTCGAGTATGCGTGAACTCGCGAAGCCACCGAGCAAGGCCTCGCGAACCTTGCGTGGATCGACGCCCGCGGCCTCGACCAGTGCCAGTGCCTCGGCGACGGCACCGATGTTGAGTCCGACGATGACCTGGTTGGCGGCCTTGGCCACCTGACCGGCGCTGACGCCGCCGACGTGGGTGAAGTGCTTGCCGAGTACATCGAACAACGGCCGCGCCCGTGCGATCGCGGCATCGCTGCCGCCGGCCATGATTGTCAGGCTGGCATCGATGGCGCCGATTTCGCCACCCGACACCGGCGCATCGACGAAGTCCACGCCGTTGTCACTGAGGCGCTCCGCGATCGACCGAGTCGCCATCACGGCCGTCGTGCCCATATCCACCACGAGGCAGCCCGCGCGCAGGCCGGCGGCGATACCGGCGTCGCCGAACAACACCTGCTCGACCACCGCGGTGTCCGCGAGCATGAGCACGACGATATCGCTGACACGCGCGAGTGCCTCGGGTGTGTCGCAGACGATCATGCCGGGCCGTTGCATGGCCTCGCTGACGGCGCGTGTGCGGTTCCATAACGCGACATCCGCGCCGGCGTTGCACAGGTGAGCGGCCATCGGCCGCCCCATGAGACCGAGGCCGGCGAAGCCGATGTGAAAACCTGCGAGCGGCCGTTCTGATTGCGTCATGTCGCTGCCCCGGCACGTAGGGACAGGCGCTCGATCGCCGCGATGGCGCACGCCTCGTCCTGCTCGGAAGGGCCGCCCGCGACACCCAATGCACCGATCACCTGGTCGCCGTCGTTGCGGATCAACACGCCGCCCGGCAGCGGTACGACGCGTCCACCCGTCATCGCCCCGAGGGCTTCGATGAAGCCGCGCTGTTGGCGGTCGTTGTCATAGCGTTGTGCCAAGGTGCGTGAATCGATTCCCAGTGCCAGTGCACCCCAGGCCTTGGCCTGGCAGATGTCGGCGCGCAGGAACGACAGGCCGTCCTGCCGCTGCATGGCTTTGAGGTGCCCGCCGTCATCGAGCACGGCCACGGCGAGAGGCGGCAGGCCGCGCGCGGCAGCTTCGGCGAACACACCGGCGATCAGCTCGTTGGCGAGCGTCAGACAGAGGGTTTGCATGGACGCCCCGACGTATTTCCGAGTTGCATAAGGTTTCTCTCACACTGTGCAAACACAAGAGATTGCGGCGTGCCGGTCACACACCGGCACCCTCTATACTTGGCGGCCGGGCGCCTTTTTCGTCCGACGTTCATCCGCCCACACAAGGGAACCATGACATGACCGAAAAAGCCGCCGTCCTCGTGGGTCGTCGCCTGCCCGACGCCGTCGAACAGCGCCTGCAGCGTAATTACGCGCCGCGCTTCAACAGTGACGATGTCGTATACAGCGCCGATCAACTCGTTGAACTCGCCGACGGTGCGACTGCGATCATCCCCTGTCATACCGAACGTCTCAGTGCGCAGGTCATCGAACGCCTGCCCGACAGCGTCCGCGCGATCTGCAGTTTTTCGGTCGGCTACGACCATATCGACCTCGCAGCGGCACGCGCGCGCGGCATCATCGTGACCAATACCCCCGATGTGCTCAGCAATGCCACGGCCGAGATAGCCATCCTGTTGTTGCTCGGTGCCGCGCGCCGTGCACATGAAGGCGCACGCATGTTGCGTACCGACAGCTGGGGCGAGTGGAGCGCGACGGGCCAGCTCGGCATCGAGGTCACGGGCAAGCGTCTCGGCATCATCGGCATGGGCCGCGTCGGTCAGGTGACGGCCCGGCGCGCGCGCGGCTTCGATATGCAGATCCACTATCACAACCGTCGCCGGATCGACGTCGATCTGGAATGCGGTGCGACCTTTCATGCCGACTTGGCGACGATGTTGCCGGTGTGCGATTTCCTCTCCATCCATTGCCCGGCGACAGCCGAAACCACGGGTCTGCTGAACGCAGAACGCATCGCACAGTTGCCCGATGGGGCCGTGGTGATCAATACCGCGCGTGGCGCCGTCGTGGACGATGATGCGCTGATCGCGGCGCTGACATCCGGCAAGCTGTTCGCTGCCGGACTCGACGTGTTCAACGGCGAACCCAATATCGATCCGCGTTACCGTGAACTCGACAATACCTTTCTGCTGCCGCATATCGGTAGTGCGACGCGCGAGACGCGCGATGCGATGGGTTTCCGTGCACTCGACAATCTCGACGCCATCATGGCGGGCAGGGAGCCACGCGATCGCCTCGCCTGAGCCGACCCCCAAGCCGCGGTGTGTATGCGCATGCCGCGGGTGCCGACACAAGGCGACCGCGTCAGCGCCACTCACACGTCGTTGTGTTTGCCCGGGTCGCGGAACGATCGCCAGAAATCGTAGGTCGCCAGCAGTGATACGAACGCGATAACGATGATCAGATCGATGTCGGGTACGAACCAGGCAACCACGCCGAGGAAAGTGACCATTGTCGCGAGCGCGAAGAAGGCCATGATCTTGTCGCTCATTTCTCGGTCCTCATGTAGCGGTGATCGCGTTGACCAGCCAGCGCGCAGTGCGCATCAGGCGGCCGTCCTGGTTGCGTCGTCCGATCAGTTGCACGCCGATCGGCAGACCATTGCTGCCGGTCAGCAGCGGTAGCGTGACGGCCGGTACGCCGGTCAGTGTCCACAGGACGTTGAACGCCGCGCTGCCCGTGCTGTCGAGGCCGGCCGGTGCTTCGCCGCTCACGGCGGGTGTGATGATCGCGTCGTAACGCTCGAAGACTTCTTCCAGGCCCGCGTACAGCGTCTCGCGCCAGTCGCATGCGGCGAGATAGTCGACGGCGAGAATGCCATTGCCTTCCTCGATCGCCGCGCGTGTCTGCGCGGCCAGCCGCTCGGCGCCGTGCGTATAGTAGTGGCGCAGATTCTGGGCGAACTCGGTCATGTGGATGCGGCGTTGCGCTGCCGCGCCCTCGGCGAAGATCGCCGGCAGATCGAAGGTGTCGCATTGTTCGCCGAGGGCGTCGCACAGCTCGCCGAAACCCGCCGCACAATCGGCATCGATACCGTCCCAGGCCGGTGTCCTGATAAAGGCGAACTGCGGCGCCACGGGCGGCTCGGCGAGCGCGGTATCGAGAATGTGCGGCGGCGCGGTGGGTGACGTGTCCGGGTCACCGGGGTCGTAGCCTGCGAGCACGTCGGCGAGCAGTGCAGCGTCTTCTAGCGTGCGGCCGAACGTGCCGATGGTGTCGAGACGGCGCGAGGTGCGCAGCACACCCGTGCGCGGGATCAAGCCGAATGTGGGTTTGAAGCCGACGATGCCGCAGTACGACGCCGGACGGATCACCGAGCCGCCGGTCTGCGTACCGATGGCGAGGGGCACCATGCCTGCGGCGACCGCGGCCGCCGAACCCGACGACGACCCACCCGGCGTGTGTGCCGGATTGTGCGGGTTGCGTGTCTTGCCCGGCGCCAGATAGGCACATTCAGTGGTTACGGTTTTGCCCATGACGAGTGCACCCGCGCTGCGCAGTCGCGCGACGATGGTTGCATCCCTGTCCGGGCGCTGGCCGGCATCAAGTGCGTTGCCGTTTTCGGTCGGCATGTCGGCGGTATCGACGATGTCCTTGATCGCCACGGGCAGGCCGTGCAGAGCGCCCAGCGGACGGCCGCTCTGGCGGTAGGCATCGAGCATCTCGGCCTGACGCAGTGCGTAGCCCTCATCGAGATGCGTCCAGGCCTGGATCTCTTCGTCACGCGCATGCGTACGTCGCAGGCAGGCCTGCGCGTACTCGGCTGCGCGCAGTGCGCCCGAGGCAACACGGTCGCGCGCGGCCAGCGCCGTGAGATCGGCCGGGTCGTTGCCGGTCGCGAACAGCGCTTGCGGATTACTTGCCATACACCTGCTCCGGCAACCAGAACGCAATCTGTGGGAACTGGTAAAGAATGATCATGGCCAACACCACCATGGCGAGGAACGGGTAGTTGCCGCGGAAGATCTCGGCAAGACGGACATGCGGCGGCGCGATGCCTTTGAGGTAATACGCCGACATCGCCATGGGTGGCGTCAGGAACGAGGTCTGCAGATTGAGTGCCACCAGGATGCCGAAGAACAGCGGATCGATGCCGAAGTGCGGTAGCAGCGGCAGGAAGATCGGCACGAAGATGATGATGATCTCAGACCACTCCAACGGCCAGCCGAGGATGAAGATGATGATCTGCGCCATGATCAGGAACATGATCGGCGAGATCTCGAGGCCGGTGACGAACTCGCTGATGATTTGTTCACCGCCGAGATACGAGAACACCGACGAGAAGGTCCACGAGCCGACGAACAACCAGCACACCATGGCCGTGGTGCGTACCGTGAGGTAGACGGATTCGCGCAGTCGCTGCCAGGTGAACGCACGGTAGGCGAAGGTCAGCAGCAAGCCGCCGAGTGCGCCGACGGCTGCGGCCTCCGACGGCGTCGCGAGACCGAACAGGATCGCACCGAGCACGGCGAGGATCAGGAAGGCGAGCGGGAAGAACGAGGTGAACAGCTGCCACACGATCTGCGGCACCGTAATGTCTCCGATCTCTTCGCGCGTCGGTTTCGGTGCCAGATGCGGCTGCATCATCGAACGCACCACGACATAGACCACGTAGAGGCCGGCCAGCAGCAGCCCCGGGAACAGAGCGCCGGCATACAGCTTGACGATCGACACACCCGAAGCAGCCGCGTACACGATCAGCATGATCGACGGTGGGATCAGGATGCCGAGCGTGCCACCGGCACAGATGACGCCCGCGGCGAGGCTGGTGTCGTAGCGGGCCTTGAGCATCGCCGGAAACGCCAGCAGGCCCATGAGCGTGACCACGGCGCCGACGATGCCGGTCGCGGTTGCAAACAGGGTGCAGGTGATCAGTGCGGCCACCGCCATGGAACCCGGCACACGGCGCGCGGCGATGTTCAGGGTGTGGAACAGGCGCGCGACGATGTTGGCGCGTTCGACGATGTAGCCCATGAACAGGAACAGCGGTACCGCCGTGAGCACGTCGTTGGCCATGACCGAGAAGGTCTGGTTGACGAACAGGTCGAATATTCGGTTGTTGAACAGGCCATCGAACCACAATGTGATGCGGTCCCACTGGTCGGGGTCGGCTTTCTCTATGGCACGGTTGTAGGCGCGCCACATGCGATCTGCATCGAAGTAGGCGTAATAGCCAAAGCCGATCCCCATCGCCATGAGCGTGAACGCGACCGGGAATCCGAGCAGGATGATGAACAGGAACAGTGCGAGCATCAGCAGCGCGACAATGGGATCTGACATGGTCTAGCGCTCCAGCTCGTCTTTGTATTCTTCTTTGAGGCCGCGGCCGTCTTCACGCGCGGTACCCGCGGCGAAATTGCCCGGGCCGACACCCTTCTGCTTGGCCAGCTGGACCTCGGTCTCCTCGATATCCTCGTCGGCAATCAGCCACTCGCCCGAGCGGATGCACAGGATCGCGCGGAACACCTGCGCGACGCCCTGGATGAACAGCAGGATGCCGGCGGCGACGATCACGGTCTTGAACTGGAAGATCGGAATGCCGGCGGGGCTGTTGACGCTGACCTCCATGTAGCGCCACGAGCGTTCCGCGTACTTCCAGCCGGAGATGATGAGGGCCAGCACGCCGGGGAAGAAGAACAGGAAATACAGCACCAGCTCGACCTTGGCCTGGGTGCGCGGTTTCCACAGCCGGTAGATGAAGTCGCCGCGTACGTGTCCACCGCGCGACAGCGTGTAGGCACCACCCATCATGAACAGCGTGCCGTAGGTGATGTAGGAGAGATCGAATGCCCAGCTGGTCGGTGCGTTGAAGCCGTAGCGCACGACCACCTCGTAACCGACGCCGATCGCCATCACCAGGATCAGCCACGCGAAGGCCTTGCCGAACCAGGCGGACAGTCGATCGGCGAACTGGATGTAAGCGAGCATCGGTTGGCCTCTCAGCAGAAACGGGTGCGGACACCGGCGGTTGAGAAAGTGGCAGGCATGTTAGCAGGCGACCCTGCGGTGCGTGCCAGTTGCACGGCGTTTCCGCCAGCGCTGGCAATGCGTCTGCCCTTTCGCAATCGTCTGTGCTGCGGCGCGACGGGCCGTGGTTAATCGAACCACGGCCCGCAGACGTCACGTGACGGGATCAGAGCTTGAGCTTGCCCGGGAAGTAATGGTCGTAGGCCAGCGCGAGGTCCGGCGAGTTCATGAGTTCGTAGAACACCACGCGCTCCACCCAGGTACGCTGACTGTCGAGCACCTTCTTCATGAACGGGTCGGCCTCGAGCGTCGGGATGATCTCGTCCCAGGCCTTGAGCTGGGCGCTGAGGATATCCTTCGACGTGCGGTGGACCGTGACGCCCTCTTTGCTCTGCAGCTCCATGAGGTCTTTCGAATAGTTGTCCATCGCGATCGCGGTGTTCGCCGTGCTTGCGGCCTCGACACCGTGTTCGAGAATCGCGCGCAGATCCGGATCGAGATCCTCCATCACGTCCTTGTTGAACAGGAATTCGAAGCTCTCACTGGCCTGGTGGTACGACGACAGATAGTAGTTCTTGGCCACGTCCTGGGCGCCGAAGCGACGGTCGGACGACGGGTTATTGAACTCGAAGGCATCGATGACACCGCGCTCCATGGCAGGCACGATCTCACCGCCGGGCAGCTGCGCGACGCTCATACCCATCTTCTGCAGCAGGTCGGCGGCCAGGCCCACGGTACGGTACTTGAAGCCCTTGAGGTCGGACGCCTTGTTGACCTCGGTCTTGAACCAGCCGAACGGTTGCGCCGGCATCGGGAAACCGAGCAGGCCGACGACGTTGAGGCCCATGATGTCCTGGGTCAGCTCGCGGTACAGCTCACGGCCACCGCCACCGTTGAACCACGCCAGCATGGTCGTCGCGCTGCCGCCGAACACGGGGCCCGTACCGAATAGCGACGCCGCCTTGTTCTTGCCATACCAGTAAACCGGCACCGAGTGCGCGGCATCGAGCACACCGTCGCTGACCGCGTCCATGACCTGGAACGCCTTGACCACGGCGCCGGCCGGCAGCAGGTCGATCTTGAGGCGTCCGCCCGACATCTTTTCCACGCGCTCGACATACTGGCGCGCGAAGTCCATCCAGATGTCGGATGCCGGCCACGAGGTCTGCATCTTCAGGACCTTCGGTGCGGCCGCGGTGACGACGGCCGGTGCGCCCGTGATACCGGCGGCGACACCCGTTGCGGCAGCGGCAAGGCCGCCTTTGAGGAATTTGCGGCGGCCGTTATCGGCTTCGGCCTTCGGTTTGGTATCAGCAGTGGTCTGCTTTTCTTCGCTCATCGGTATCCTCCTGGGGATGGGGTGTTGTATCGGCCGTTCCGAGGGCCGAGCGGCGTGCGGCCGGAGCCGCGATCGCACGCGTTTTTTCCCGGTGAACCGGGTCTCTCTGCAGGCGTACCGGTGGCAGCTCTGCCGGTACCGCCGTTTACTCTAGGATCTGCTCGAAGCATTGCAAATCCAGGGATTGTCAGGGTTTGCCAACCACTTCCCGACGCTGCGCCATTCACGCAGCTGGTACATATTGACCCGGTGTCTGCGCCTTTTTGACCCGGATTCTCCTTGCGTCACGTGTGTAAACACGGGTTTGCCAACCTCGCCGCGACGTATTCGCATCTTCAAAGCAGATTTCGGACCAGTCACGTGTCACGACGCGTACCGTTCACGTTAATGCCCATGTTTTACGCACACTCCACGCTGAGCTCGACGGCATGGCGCAAGGTGTTGGCGACGATGCAGCCGCGATCGGCGATTGTCACCAGCTTGGTAAGTTGCTCCACCGGCTCACAGTGGGCACTGACGCGCATGCGGATCGCCGCATAGCGCGGCGGTGCGTCGACCAGCTCACCCTCGATATCGACGCGCGCCTCGTGCAGCGTGATATCACGCGCGATCGCCGCAGCCAGCAGATTGCTCATGAAGCAACCGCCGAGCCCCATGAGCAGGGCTTCGCCGCCCATAGGACCCTTGTTCTGGCCACCCTTGGCCTCGGGGCGGTCGATCGTCATGCGGTGTCCGCGTACGTCGGCCAGCGAGGCCGAGTGGTCGAGTTGTGTCACGCTGGCATGGATAGTGGGCATGGTGTCCTCCTGCTGGGACGTGTCAGGCGATCTCGTGGTGTGCGAGGAGCTCGAGCGCCTTCGCCATCGCCGAGTGGTCCAAGCCCGACCAGCCCTGGCCGGCGCACGCGTTGAACAGTTCCTGCGCGGTCGCCGTATTGGGCAGGCTCAGGCCCAATGCGCGGGCACCGGACAACGCCAGATTGAGATCCTTTTGATGCAGTTCGATGCGGAAACCCGGATCGAACGTGCGCTTGATCATGCGTTCACCGTGCACTTCGAGGATCTTCGAATTGGCGAACCCGCCCATGAGCGCCTCGCGCACGCGTGCCGGGTCGACGCCGGCCTTCGACGCGAACAGCAGGGCCTCGCTGACTGCTTCGATGTTGAGGGCGACGATGATCTGGTTGGCGACCTTGCAGGTCTGGCCGGCGCCGTTGTCGCCGACCAGGGTGATGTTCTTGCCCATACGCTCGAACAGTGGCCTGGCGCGATCGAAGGCGGCCGGTGCGCCGCCGACCATGATGGTCAGCGACGCCGCCCTGGCACCCACCTCGCCACCCGACACCGGCGCGTCGAGGTAGTCGCATCCCGCCGCCTGCACGGCGGCCGCAAAAGCCTTGGTCTCGATCGGTGAGATCGAACTCATGTCGATCACCAGCTTGCCAGGCGCGAGACCCGCGATCACGCCGTCGTCACCGGACAGTACGTCGGCGACATGCGGCGTGTCCGGTACGATCATGATGATCACCTCGGCGCGCTCGGCGAGCTCGCGCCGGGTCGCGCAGTCGCTGCCGCCGGCGTCGAGCAGCTCGCCCGGCGTGGGGCTGCGGTGGGGACAGAACAACAGCGTGTGACCGCCGTCCTGCAAGTGCTTGGCCATGTGCCGGCCCATGATGCCGGTACCGATGAATCCAATCGTGCTCATGCGCGGAGTGCCCCCTGTATCGTCATTTCATCGTCGGCATGTGGAAATCGGCGCCGGCGCGAATGCCGGTGGGCCAGCGCGAGGTCACGGTCTTGAGCCGGGTGTAGAAATGCACCCCTTCCATGCCGTGCATGTGCACGTCGCCGAACAGCGAGCGCTTCCAGCCGCCGAAGCTGTGGAATGCCATGGGCACCGGGATCGGGACATTGATACCGACCATGCCGACCTGCACGCGAGAGGAGTAGGTGCGCGCCGTGTCGCCATCGCGCGTGAAGATCGCCGTGCCGTTGCCGTACTCGTGTGCGTTGACCAGTGCCAGGGCGCTATCGAAATCGGGCACGCGCACGACCACGAGCACGGGGCCGAAGATCTCCTCTTGGTAGATGCGCATGTCGGCGGTCACGTGATCGAACAGACAACCGCCGAGATAAAAGCCGTCCGCATGCCCGGCGACTTCGATGCCGCGACCATCGACGACCAGGGTCGCGCCCTCGTCGACACCGAGGTCGACATAACCCTTTACGCGCTCCCAGTGCGCGCGCGTGACCAGCGGCCCCATCTCCGCTGCGGGGTCCGTGGCCGGCCCGACCTTGAGCGCAGCGATGCGCGGCGCAAGCCGACCTATGAGCGCATTGGCGGTGTCGTCACCGACCGCAACCGCGACCGATATCGCCATGCAGCGTTCGCCGGCCGAGCCGTAGGCTGCGCCCATGAGCGCATCGGCGGCCTGGTCGAGATCGGCATCCGGCATCACCACCATGTGGTTCTTGGCGCCGCCGAGCGCCTGCACCCGTTTGCCGTGATGGGTGCCTGTGCGGTAGACGTATTCGGCCACAGCCGTGGAGCCGACGAAGCTGATCGCGGCCACGTCGGGGTGGGTGAGCAGGGTGTCCACGGCCTCCTTGTCGCCGTTGAGCACATTGAAAACGCCGGGTGGCAGACCGGCTTCGCTGAACAACTCGGCCATGCGCAGGGCGGTCGACGGCACGCGTTCGGAGGTCTTCAGCACGAAGCAGTTGCCGCATGCGATCGCCATGGGAAACATCCACATCGGGACCATGGCGGGGAAATTGAACGGCGTGATGCCCGCGCATACCCCGAGCGGTTGGCGCAGGGAATGGCTGTCGACATTGCTGCCGACATTCTCGGAAAAGCTGCCTTTGAGCAGGTGCGGTGCGCCGCAGGCGAACTCGACGACCTCGATACCCCGCGTCAGCGAGCCACGTGCGTCGGCGAGCACTTTGCCGTGTTCGGCCGCGATCAGGCGCACGAGTTCGTCGCTGTGGGCTTCGAGCAGCTCCTTGAAGCGAAACAGGATCGATGCGCGCTTCAGCGGCGGTGTGTCGCGCCAACCCGGGAACGCAGCCGATGCAGCCGCGATGGCGCCAGCCGTTTCGTCGGCCGAGGCCAGCGGCACGCGCGCGGCGACCTCGCCCGTGGCCGGATTGAAGACGTCACCGAAGCGCTGGCTCCTGCCGTTGCTGCGCGCACCGTTGACATAGTGATACAGGGTCTCGCTCATCCTCGTCTCCATTGACGCGGGGGTGTCTGCGCACGTGCGGGAGACTGCGGCGCATCGGGTCGGCAGTCACTAAGCATAGGCGCTGGTTCAGGGCGACCGATGTCGCGGCGAGGGGGCGGCAGTTGCACATTGCGAAAGACGAACGGGCGCCTGCGTGCGCAGACAAGCGTTACCGACGCGGCTAAAGTTGCGACCGGACAACCGCTCGGCGACTGACACAAAGGGGATGCACGATGGCGACGATTTCTTCGCGTGGTGAGCGGGTCGAGACCAGTGGCGAGCTGCCGCCGGTCGGCGGCCCGGCGCCCGACTTCGCACTGCGCAAGGCCGACCTCAGCCCAGTCACGCTGGCCGATTATGCCGGCGTGCGCGTTGTGCTCAACATCTTTCCCAGCATCGATACGCCGACCTGCGCCAAGTCGGTCCGCCAGTTCAACGAACGCGCGGCGGCACTGCCCAACACGCAGGTGTTGTGTGTTTCCGCCGACCTGCCGTTCGCGCTGAGCCGCTTCTGCGGCGCGGAGGGCATCGACAAGGTGGAAACCGCCTCGGTGTACCGTGCGCCGGAATTCGGTACCGACTACGGCGTGTACATGGCCGAGGGTCGTCTCGGCGGCCTGCTGGCGCGTGCGATCGTCGTCGTCGACGAAGCGGGTAAGGTCATGTACACCGAGCTCGTGCCCGAGATCGCCCAGGAGCCCGATTACGACGCCGTGATCGCGGCCCTCTAGCACCATCAGCGGTCACCGTCGCGGCGTGCGGGGCGACCGCGCAGGTATTGCGCCGGGTAGTCGGCTTCAGCGCCCAGGGCGTCGGCCGCATGCCAGGCCCAACGCGGGTCATACAACATGCCGCGCGCGATCGCGATGAGATCGGCGTCGCCGGCGGCGAGTATGTCCTCGGCCTGTTGCGGCTCGGTGATGCGGCCGACCGTCATGACCGCCATACGCGTGTGGCGCTTCACCTCTGCGGCCAACGGTACCTGGTAGCCGGGGCCGTCGACGATCCGCTGTGCCGGACTCAGGCCGCCGGACGACACGTCGATCCAATCACAACCGCGTGCTTTGAGTTCGCTGATGAAGGCGAGGCTCTGTGGCATATCCCAGCCGCCCTCGATCCAGTCGGTGGCCGAGAGGCGCACGCCGAGCGGACGTTCCTCGGGCCACACCGCACGTACGGCGTCGAACACGGCGAGCGGGAAACGCATGCGATTCTGCAGCGAGCCGCCGTAGGCGTCGTCGCGGAGGTTGCTCAGCGGCGACAGGAACTGGTGCAACAGGTAGCCGTGTGCCGCGTGCAGCTCGATGGCGTCGAATCCGATGCGCAGCGCGCGCCGGGCCGCGTCGGCAAATGCCGTGACGAGGTCATCGATTTCGTCGGCAGAGAGCGCGCGCGGCAGCAGGTCGTCGGCGCTCGCGGCCACGGCGCTCGGTGCGAGTGGCTGCCAACCGCCGTCTTCGGGCTTGAGGGCCGCGCGACCTACCCACGGTGGCCGCGTCGACGCCTTGCGGCCCGCGTGTGCGAGCTGCACCGCCAGCACCGAATGGCTATGTGCGCGACAGAAACCGATTACGCGCGCCAGCGCCTGTTCGCAGGCGTCGTCGTACAGGCCCATGCAGTGGGGCGTGATGCGACCTTGGGCGGCGACGTTCGTCATCTCCATGATCAGCATGCCATTGCCACTCACGGCGAGGTTGCCGAGGTGCATGAGATGCCAGTCCTGGGCACAGCCTTCGACAGCCGAGTATTGGCACATCGGCGACACCACGACGCGGTTGGGCAAGGTCACACCGCGTAGCGACAGCGGTGTGAACAGCCGTGGGGCAGGGTTGTGCATGTGACGACGGTCCCCAGCACTGGCGCCACGCGCGTCAGTGTATCTGCGTTTACTAATATGGTTATTTTGTATTTGTAATTATGAATTACTCTAGTCTACGCTTCCAGGCACGCAAAGCAAACGGGACACACATGGGCACGGCAATCAACCAGAAACCCTTGTATCTCGAGGTCGCGGACCGGCTGCGCGAACGCATCTACACCCAGGCGATGAAACCCGGCGAGTGGATAGACGAGAAGGCGCTGTGCGATGAGCTCGGCATCAGCCGCACGCCGTTGCGCGAGGCGCTCAAGGTGCTGAGTGCCGAATCGCTGGTCGAGCTGGTACCGCGGCGTGGTTGTTGTGTGAGAACCCTCGACGGCGACGGCCTCAACGAGCTGTTCCCGGTCATGGCCTCGCTCGAGGGACTGTGTGCGCGGCTCGCCGTCGAACATTGCACGGCGGCGCAATTGCGTGAGCTCGAACGTGTCCATGCACAGCTCGAGAAGGCCGCGGCGGCCGGAGATGTCGATCGCTACTTCGATCACAACCACGTGTTCCACCGCGCCGTGCAGGAGTTGTCGCACAACCGTTGGCTGCAGCGCATCACCGGTGAATTGCGCGGCGTGCTGCGTCTCGCGCGGCACAAGCAGCTCACGGTGCCGGGCCGGCTCGACGAATCGCTGGCCGAGCATCGCGCGATCATGGAGGCGTTTCGCGCCGGTGACGCCAAGTCGGCGCAACAGGCAATGGAGCAGCACCTGTGCCGGCAGCAGCAGGTGCTTCAGGGCTCAGAAAAAACGTGACGCCCCCTGCTGGCGATATCGCGCCGACGCGTCCGCGCCAGCGGGTGTTCAACCACGGGGTCGTGTGGCCAGCGTCGTCGCATGTTCCATGGTCGGGTTAGCTGCCCGCCAAGACCGGCTCACCACCGTGCGCCGTCCATCACTACAAAAGCAGACTGAAGGAGGAGAGACATGAAAGCATTCAACAAGGCGCGCCCGCTCATTGCGGCGGTCGTGTTCGCGGCGTGCAGTGCCGTGGCGCAGGCAGAGACCATCGAACTCAAGGCATCGCACCAGTGGCCGGGCGGCAAGGGTGACATTCGCGACGAGATGGTGCAGATGATCGCGCGCCATATGGAATCAGCGAACACCGGTGTCCACATCACCGTTTACCCGGGCAAATCGCTGTTCAAACCGAAAGAGCAGTGGGGCGCAATGACCAAGGGCAAGCTCGACATCACGGCCTTCCCGCTCGCATATGCCGGCGGCCGGCACCCGGAATTCAACCTCACGCTCATGCCGGGCCTGGTCAAGAATCACGATCACGCACGGCGCCTGAACAAGTCCGAGTTCATGAACCGTATCAAGAAGATCATGGACGACGCTGGCGTCATGGTGCTGGCCGATACGTGGCTCGCGGGCGGTTTCGTGTCGACCAAGGAATGCGCACTCGAACCCAACGACGTCAAGGGCATGAAGTACCGTGCCGCAGGCAAGGCATTTGAGCAGATGCTGCAGGGCGCCGGTGCGTCGATCACCTCGATGCCGTCATCGGAGATCTATTCGGGCCTGCAGACCGGCGTACTCGACGGTGCCATCACGTCATCGTCTTCGCTGGTGTCGTACCGCATCTACGAACAGGTGAAATGCCTGACCGCGCCCGGCGCCAACGCGTTGTGGGTCATGTATGAACCGATCCTCATGGCCAAGGAGAGCTTCGAGAAGCTCAGCGCCGCGCAGCAGGCCGAGCTGCTCAAGGCAGGCCAGGAAGCGGAAGAGTTCGCGTACAAGGCATCGATCGACGCCGACAAGAAGCTCGTCGATGCGTACAAGAATGCCGGCGTGAAGGTGGTCGAGATGACGGCCGAACAGGCCGCAATGTGGCGCAAGATCGCCGACACCTCGAGCTACAAGGCGTTCGCCGACGAGGTCAAGGGCGGCCGCGAGCTGCTCGACCTGGCGCTCAGCGTGGAGTGACATTCACGACGGAGTGTTCGCACTCCTTACGTGCGATGCGGATGGCGTAGGCGGCGCCTCCGCACCGCGCCGCCGAGTCAGCGAACCGGTTCCGGGGAGCCCATCATGGATTTGTTCATCCGTTTCACCGACGCCCTGTCGCGTCTGCTCGGCATCGTCGCTGCGATCCTTCTGCTGGTGGCGGTCATCGTCGTGTGCCAGATGGTGTTCCTGCGCTACGGCCTGAACGAATCGACGAGCTGGCAGACGGAGTTCGTGACCTACGCGCTGATCGCGTCGACCTTCCTCGGCGCGCCGTATGTACTGCTGACACGCGGGCACGTCAATGTCGAACTGGTACCCATGGCGCTCGGGCCGCGCGCGCGCTTCGCGCTGGCTGTGCTTGCTTATGGACTGGCCGCTGCGCTGTGCCTCATCGTTACCTGGTATAGCGCACTGTTCTGGTATGAGGCCTGGGAAGGTGGCTGGAGCTCCGACACCATCTGGGCACCGCCGTTGTGGAAGGTCTATCTGGCCATGCCCGTGGGCTTTGCCGCGCTGAGCCTGCAATACATCGCCGACATCCTGTGTCTGTTGCGTGGCCATGAGCCGCCGTTCGGGCTCGTCGATACCAACTCGGAGACCGCCTGATGGATCCGCTGCTGCTCGGTGCTCTCGCCGGTCTGGCGCTCATCGTTTTGTTGCTCAGCGGCATGCCGGTGGCGTTCGCGCTGGGCTTCACGGCGATTGCGTTCCTGCTGATCCAGGATGGGCCAGATGCCTTCGAGGTGGTTGCCGAGACCTTGTTCGCCTCGCTCGACGAGTTCGCGTTGCTGTCGATCCCGATGTTCCTCGTCATGGGCTCGGCGATTGCGGCATCGCGTGCCGGCAGCGACCTCTATGAAGCACTCGACCGTTGGTTGTACCGCGTACCGGGCGGCCTGCTCATCTCCAACATCGGTGCCTGCGGCGTGTTCGCGGCACTCACCGGATCGTCGCCGGCGACCTGTGCCGCAATCGGCAAGATGGGCATTCCGGAGATGCGTCAACGCGGTTACCCGGCCAGCCTCGCCACGGGCGCGATCGCCGCGGGCGGCACCCTGGGCATCCTGATCCCGCCGTCGATCACGATGATCGTCTACGGCATCGCCACCGAGACCTCGATCGGCCGCCTGTTCATGGCCGGGCTGGTCCCTGGCGTGATGCTCACGCTGCTGTTCATGCTGTGGTCGTGGTTCTACGCCTACACCAAGGGCTATCGGTTCGTCGAGGCGGACAAGCATTTCACGCTGCGCGACAAGCTCGTGATCCTGCCCAAGATCCTGCCGTTCCTCGCGCTTATCGTGATGGTGCTGTGGGCGCTGTACGGTGGCGTGGCCACACCGTCGGAGGCGTCGGGCGTCGGTGCGATGGTGTGCATCCTGCTCGTCATGGTCATCTATCGGGTCTGGCAGCCGACGCAACTGTGGGAGATCGTGCGCGCGGCGACGCGTGAATCGGTGATGTTGATGATGATCATCGGCATGGCCGGGCTGTTCAGCTACATGATGTCGAACCTGTACATCACCCAGGGCATCGCCGAGTGGATCGCCGGTCTCGATGTCAACAAATGGCTGCTGCTGTTCTACGTCAACATCTTCCTGCTCGTCGCGGGATTCTTCCTGCCACCCGTCGCGGTCATCCTGATGACGGCACCGACCATCGTGCCGATCATCATCCAGGCCGGCTTCGATCCGATCTGGTTCGGCGTGATTCTGACGCTGAACATGGAAATCGGCCTGATCACGCCGCCGGTCGGTCTGAATCTGTATGTGATCAACGGTATCGTGCGTGATGTCGACCTGAAGACCGTGTTGTGGGGTGCGCTGCCATTCATGCTGTGTCTCGTGCTCGGCATCGTGCTCATCACGCTGTTTCCGCAGATCGCGACCTGGCTGCCCGATTACCTCATGGGGGAGGCGCGCTGAGTGTTGGCGAGCCCCTGTAGGCGAGGTGATCGATGAACGGGGTGCGCTGGTTCGAACGCATCATGAACACGGTCGCCGACCGTGGCCGCGAACTGTTGGGTCTGGCGGAGGGCAGCGCCGAGGGCTCGTTGAGTTCGCTGTGCCGGCGCCTGATCGGCGGCCGTGGCGAGGCATCGAACGTGGCCCTAGCGCGCGAGATCCTGCAGCGATTCGCCCTGCTCGACGACGCCGGTCGCGAGGCTTTCTTCCTCGCCCTGGCCGACGACTTCGCCCCCGATCCGATCGAGATCCGCGCCGCGGCCGCCGGATACGACAGCAATGACCCGGCCACCCTGGCCCGCCTCATCGCCGCCGTCGAGCCGCCGCGCCAGGAACTGCTGCGACGCCTCAACATGGCCCCGCACGGCACCGCGGATCTCGTCGAGATGCGCGCCTGCCTGCTCGACCGGCTGACCGCACATCCGCGGCTAAGCACGGTCGATGCCGACTTCCGTCACCTGTTGTCGTCCTGGTTCAACCGGGGATTTCTGCGCCTGCAGCGTATCGATTGGCACAGTCCGGCGGTGGTCCTCGAACGCCTCATGCATCATGAGGCGGTACACCCGATGAAGGGCTGGGACGATCTGCGCCGCCGCCTGGCGGCCGACCGTCGCTGTTTCGGATTCTTCCATCCTGCCTTGCCCGACGAGCCGTTGATCTTCGTCGAGGTGGCGCTGACGCGGGACGTGGCGGCCGACGTCACCTCGCTGCTCGACCCCACGGCGCCCGTGGCCGATCCGGAGCACGCAACCACGGCCGTGTTCTATTCGATCAACAACGCGCTCGAAGGCCTGCGGGGTATCAGTTTCGGCAATTTCCTGCTCAAGCAGGTGCTGAGCGAGCTGGCCGCGGAGCTGCCGGCACTCGATCACTTCGTCACGCTGTCGCCGATGCCGCGCTTCGCACAAGGTCTGGCGGACCTGCTCGATGGCGAACTCGAAGGCTGGCCGCTGGAACGCCTCGAGCGTCTGCTCGAAGAACACCGCGACGCCTTGCACGAACTCATCGAAGCCCCGAGTGCCGTCGATGCCGTGCGTACGCTGTTGCGTCAGCCCGAACGCGCCGGACATCCGCCGCGTGCCGTCATGACGCGACTCGCCTTGCTCTACCTCAGCCGCATGCGCAGTGCGCGTGGCGGTTGCTACGACCCGGTCGCGGCGTTCCATCTCGCGAACGGTGCGGTACTCGAGCGCATCAATCCCTGTGCCGACCTGTCGGACCGTGGCATCGCACAGTCGCATGGCGTGATGGTCAACTACCGCTACGATCCCGATCGTGTCGAAG
>JAGRHA010000285.1 GCA_020445205.1 Gammaproteobacteria bacterium | reverse complement strand
GCGTGGAAGACAATGCGGTATGTGCCACGGACGGGTGGCTTTCCCGGTCCTCGCATGTGAGCGTTGCCATTCGGTGATCCACCCGGGATCACCGAAGGCGTGGTGGTGAATGGGCGTGCATTCACACAGGATGCGGGGCGCGTTCAGAGTCCGGAGAAGTAGGCCGCCAGATCCTCGATATCGCCATCGCTAAGCGGTTTCGCCATGGGAGACATGGTCGGATCCGAGCGACCACCATCGCGGTAAGCGCGTAACGCTTTTTCGATGTACTGTTCTTTCTGGCCTTTGAGATTGGGATAATTTGGCATCACGCTGATACCGTTCAGGCCATGGCAAGCAGCACAGATTGCCGCTTTGCTCTTCCCCGCATCGGGATTCCCTGCCGCTGCCGTCCCGCAGATGATAAGACCCGCCATCGCGGCGATCATAGGTTGCTTTCTCATTATTGACACTTTCCTCAGTTGTTCGTGGTATGTGGAACCGCGCAGCCACCGCTGTTCACACGAACTCCCCGGTGATGAGTCCGCCCGTCTTGCGCTTCTCTATTCCGAGAAATGAGTCTCGCAATTGACAATTGGCCACACCTGGAGCGCGATTCATGCAATTGGACATGGCGGTCGATTCAGCGTTCCCGACGCGACGCTTCAGTGTTGCGTGAAGATCGACACGGTCGCGGCTGCGGCGAGCAGCAGAAATACGATGCCACCCACACGATGAAATAACCTCGTCGGGACACGCGACAGCAGGCGGTTCCCGACCCCCACGGCCAGTCCGGTCAGCAAGAGCAATGCCACGGTACTCCCCAACCACACGAGCACTGGTTCGTACTCGACCGAAAGCCCCGCCACCGCGAACTGTGTCTTGTCACCGAACTCTGCGATCAGGATCGAGATAAACGCGGTTCGGAACTGGTGGCTGTCACTGGGCAGTGCCTCTTGTGCATCGTCCGCACCTTCAGGGTGGCGCAGCAGTCCGATTCCGAACCAGGCGAACAGTATGGCAACGGCCAACTCCGGGATCGGCCAGGGAAACCAATCGCCAACCACATTGCCGAATACCACGGCGAGCACATTGAGCAGCGCAAACGCGGAACCGGCGCCGGCAAACACCGCCAATGGTCTGCCCCGGCGTGCCAGAGCCAGGCAAACGAGTTGGCTTTTGTCGCCGATCTCCGCCAGCGCGATCAGGGCCAGCGACACGGAAAAGGAAGAAGCGACCGACCAGTCCATCTGATACAACGATCTCATTCAGCGTGCATCCGCCCCGGAGCGGCGAGCGTATCACGGAACAGAATGTGCAGTTGCCCGGCACACGGCGTGGGCCGTTGGAACCCCCTGGGGGCACGCTTACTTCGTGACCGACCACACACCCCAAAGCACGGTGCTGGCACAAAATCTTGCATCAAAGCAATAACAACCGAGGACGATCACCATGCGCACGCGCAATGCACCCAGCGAGACAGAACGCTTCAACCTGATCCGCTGGTTTTCTGTCGGGGGTCTTGTTGCGATCGTCATCATTTCGATCATAACTTCCTTCATTCTGTCGTCCTTCCTGGATGAGCACCTGCTGCGCCGGGATGCCGTCGTCATGCGCGACTTCGTTGCCCGTATCGCGCGGCACCATGACCCGCTGGGTTACTTCTCACAGACCTATGCGCGATCCGGCGAAGCATTGAACGATTTCTTCGACGACATTGCCCACATGCCGGACGTCGCACGCATCAATGCCTTCGCGCCGGACGGTACCGTCGTGTGGTCGAGCGACTCCGCGATGATCGGCAAGCGCTTCGCGGAGAACGACGAGCTGGAGGAGGCATTCACGGGTGAGCTCGTGTACGAAAAGGGGCGGTTATCGAAAGATGCAAAAGCGGAGCACATCCCTTTCGCCAAGAAAGACATCGACTGGTTTGTCGAGAACTACATCCCGATCTCGGATCCACGCACCGAAGACACCGTCGGGGTCGTCGAGATCTATCGCATTCCGATTGCGCTGTCGGAGTCCATCGCAAGTGGCCGACGCCTTGTCTGGTTGAGCATCCTCACCGGTGGCGCAGTGCTTTTTCTCAGCCTGTTCTGGGTCGTTCGTCGCGGCCAGCAACTCATCAGTTCGCAGCAGCAGAGCCTGATGCGCCATACGCGCCTCGCCACGATTGGTGAGATGGCATCCTCGGTCGCGCACAGTATCCGCAACCCGATTGCCTCCATCCGCTCTTCGGCAGAACTCGCCCTCGATGGACTCGAACAGACCGATATTGCGGAAAGCCTCGAAGACATCATCAACGAAGTGGATCGCTTCGATGGCTGGATTCGCGAACTCCTGACGTTCACCAGCGAAGCCGGGGACCCCGATGCCGAATCCCACCTGAGCGACGTCGTCAATAGCAGCATCAGCAGTTTTGCCGCACGCGCCGGGAGACACCAGGTCGCCATCGAGAACATGGTGGGAAATGACCTTCCGCTGGTCCGTGGCGATCCCTCGATGCTCATCCAGGTCATGAACAGCCTGATCGCGAATTCGCTCGATGCCATGCCGCACGGCGGGACCCTGACGATCGATGCGGTGCCCGGTGACACGAGTGTCCGCCTCTCCCTCGCCGATACGGGATTCGGCATTCCCGCCGAACGCCTGGAGGGTTTGTTCGATCCTCTGGTCACGCACAAGAACGGCGGACTGGGCATCGGCCTCGCACTCGCGCGGCAGATTGTTCAGCGATACGGCGGACAGATTGCCATCAGCAGCGCACCCGGTTCCGGTACCACGGTCGCCATCGAACTACCCGTACATGGTGTTCCCGCATGAGCGCCTCCATACTCGTCATCGAAGATGACAGGACCCTGTCGAAGAACATCCGCCTCTATCTCGCACGGCATGGCTACGAGGTACAACTCGCACCGACTGGCGCCGAAGGACTCGAGCTCGTCGAGCGCATTCGACCCGACATCGTACTGGTCGACCTGATGCTCCCCGACATGGGTGGGATCGAGTTGTTGATGCGCATTCGGTCTGTCGAGGCACATACGATCATCATCATGATGACCGGTGCGGGAAGTGTGCAGGCCGCCGTGGACGCCATGAAGGCTGGAGCGCATGACTACCTTTCGAAACCGCTCGTGCTCAAGGAGCTCAAGCTCCTGCTGGACAAGACCGTAAAAGCGCGCAACCAGGCGGGCACCCTGTCCTACTACCACGACCGACAGGCAGACCGTAGTGGATTTGCCAAGATTATCGGCGACTCGCCGATGATGAACGAGATCCGCTCCCGCATCGCTCAATTCCTCGCGGCCGAAGCGCAGTTGGAAGACCAAGAGCCGCCCACGGTACTGATAACGGGTGAAACTGGTACCGGCAAGGAACTGATTGCCCGTGCATTTCACTTCGAAGGCCCGCGACGTACGCAACCCTTTGTCGAACTCAACTGTGCGTCGATCCCGGCCCATCTCATCGAAGCGGAACTGTTCGGCTACGAGCGCGGCGCGTTCACCGATGCAAAACAGCGCAAGATAGGGCTTGTCGACGCGGCCAACGGCGGTACGCTGTTTCTCGACGAGATCGCCGAGATGGATGTCGCTCTGCAAGCCAAACTACTGACCTTACTCGAGAACCGAAGGGTACGCCGGCTCGGCAGTGTGCAGGAGCACGAGGTCAACATCAGGATCATTGCGGCAACGAATCAGAACCTCGACAAGCAGGTCACCGAGGGCCGCTTCCGCAGTGATCTCTACTACCGCTTACGTGTGATCAATATACATGTTCCGCCGTTGCGCGAACGCGGTGACGACATACGCCTTCTGGCGACGACCTTCCTCGAAACGCACGCCGCACGTTACAGAAAGCCGGGGTTGACGCTGAACGATGACGCACTCGCTCTGCTATCCCACTATGCATGGCCCGGCAATGTGCGCGAGTTACGCAACACGATGGAGCAAGCAGTATTGCTTGCGCACGACAATATCGTCACGCCGCAACAGTTGCTGATACCGGGCACCGTCGAGTTAGACAACAAGCCGCCGTCGCCGGCGGACACGTCGTTGAATCTCGAAGACAATGAAGTGCGCATCGTTCGTGCAGCGCTGGCGAAAACAGGCGGCAATGTCACGCGTGCCGCCGAGTTGCTGGGGATCACGCGCGATACCTTGCGCTACCGGCTCAACAAGCACGGCATCACCGCCGACTAAGACTGGGGTAACTCACCCAGTCCCAGCCGGGGCGCGGGTGATAACCCCCAACCTTGCCGCGACAGCGTCACGCCCGATTCCGGCAGTGCGCGACGCCACCCCTTAAGTATCAATACGTTAGTCGTTGCCGACTGGCCCCCGTGCTGGCTGGCATGCGCCCTGCACTGGCGTTCGGGTGTTTTCCATGCTGTACGACCGGCAAGGCCCATGCAGAACAAACCTTTCGCACTGATCGTAGACGATGAATGGCGGCTCGCACGCAACATCGAGCGCTTTCTCGCTCGCCAGGGCTACGACGCGATGGCAGTAACCAGCGTGACAGAGGCCAACGCCGTGATTACAGAGCGACGCCCGGAGTTAGCGCTGATTGACCTGAAGCTTCCCGACTTCAACGGCCTGGAGCTGTGTCGGATGCTCTACGAGCGCTACCCGGACACGCCCTTGTTCGTCATGAGTGCGCGCGTCGAAGAGAGAGAATGGCAGGCCTTGCAGGCGGTTGGTGTTCGCGACTACCTCACCAAGCCTTTCGCGCTGGGTGAACTGCGCGACAAGATCGCAACGCTCGGTCATGAGAACGCGGCCAAGCCGGTCGGTTGTGCAAACGGCACGAGTGCGTCTGATGTCGCCAAGCCGTGCGCTACGATCTCCCGTCCCCGCGCCAACACCCGACCCAGTCCACGCGTGGTGCTGTACTCACACGATACGATGGGACTCGGTCATATGCGTCGCAATATTCTGCTGGCGCGCACGCTGGCTGAATCACGCCTCAAGGCGAATATCCTGCTCGTATCCGGCGCGCGTGAGATTGGTCGGTTCGAAATGCCGCCAGGTATCGATTGCCTGGTACTACCGTCGTACCAGAAATCCACGGCCGGCAATTACACGTCACGCCATCTCGACATGCAGACACAGGAGCTGGTGCGCCTGCGGGCACACACTATTCATGCCTCTGTCACTGCGTTCGACCCAGACGTATTCGTTGTCGACAACGTACCACGCGGCGCACTCAACGAACTCGACGACGCGCTCTCGGGGATGAATGCCAAAGGACGCAGCAAACTGGTTCTCGGCCTGCGCGATGTACTCGATGCACCCGATGTCACCTACGCCGAGTGGGAAAAGAGAAATAACCTCAGCACTGTTCAATGGCACTACGACGAAGTCTGGGTCTACGGTGACCCGAAGATCTACAACCTTTGTGAGACATACGGCTTCGGCGACAACTTCAATCGCAAGGTACGTTTCACGGGTTATCTGGATGCGCGCAAGCGCGCGACGCCGCGCGCAGGTGACATCGTGTCTCCAGAGTCCGCCGACGAGCTGCCGAGCGCTGGACCCTACAACCTTTGCCTCGTCGGAGGTGGACAGGACGGTTTCGACCTCGCAAAAGCTTTCGCCGATGCACGGCAACCCGAGGGCACGGTCGGCATCCTCATTACGGGGCCGTTCATGGGCCCGGAGAACATCGACACGCTCAATGCGATCTCGCGAGATCGCAGCGACCTGAGGATTCTCGGCTTCGTGCAGGAACCGACACGGCTGCTACGTCATGCCAGACGTGTTGTAGCGATGGGCGGCTACAACACGGTCAACGAGGTCCTGGCATTCGACCGTCCGACGATGATCGTGCCGCGCGTTCGGCCGCGACTCGAACAGATCGTGCGTGCCGAACGGCTGGCTCAGCTCGGTTACGTCGACATGCTGCATCCCGACATGCTGTCGGCAGACGCCATCAGTGTCTGGCTCGACAAACCCGACAGTCAACTGCCCACCGCCGACGACCCGATCGATATGAGCGGCCTGGACCGCCTCGTCGATTATGTCGAACGTCTAACCAATACATCAGGAGTCCACCATGCAAGCGCATGAAACGCTGCGCGTCGGCTACGTCGTCAAGCGCTATCCACGATATTCGGAAACCTTCATTGTCAACGAAATACTCGCGCACGAAGAAGCCGGGCTGGACATCGAAATTTTCGCACTCCGCGGCCCAGAGGACACACACTTCCAGGACATCATCTCGCGCGTCCGCGCACCGGTCACGTATTTGCCGGACCGCCTGCAGAAGACCAGTGATTTCTGGGGCGTGCTGCGTGATGCAGCGAAGGTGTGCCCGAAGATCTGGCCGATGATGGCGGCCATCAGCGAAACCGATGCACGTGAGATCGCGCACGGCGTGGCGCTCGCTGCCCATGCCGTCGAGCGGGGTATCACTCACCTGCACGCGCACTTTGCGACATCGGCCGCCACAGCGGCACGGATCGCATCGCTGTGTACCGGCATCCCCTACAGTTTCACGGCGCACGCAAAAGACATATTCCATGAAAGCGTCGACAGTGAAGACCTTGCGGCAAAGATCAATGCGGCTTCAGCGGTCATCACGGTGAGTGATTTCAATGTCGATTTTCTCAACGAAAACTATGACATCCCCCACGGCCGCCTGCGCCGAATCTACAACGGCCTGGATCTCACACGATTCCCCTATGCCGAGCCGCAAAACAGGCCGCCTGTCATCGTCTCTGTTGGTCGACTGGTCGAGAAAAAAGGCTTCGAATACCTGATTGACGCCTGTGCCCTGCTGCAACAGCGTGGCACCGATTTTCGCTGCATCATCGTGGGCTCCGGCGAATTCGGTGCGCAATTGCAGCAACGCATTCAAGAGCAGGGGCTCGGCGACACGGTCTTACTGATGGGCAGCCGACCGCAACGCGAAGTCATCGAACTCGTCCAGGGTTCCGCGGTGTTTGCCGCGCCCTGCGTGGTTGGCGACGACGGCAACCGCGACGGCCTGCCGACCGTCGTGCTCGAAGCCATGGCGTTGGGCACGCCCTGCATCGGCACCGATGTGACGGGGCTGCCAGAAGTCTTGATCGACAATGTCACCGGTTTGCGCGTCGACCAACGTGACGCCGATGGATTGGCAGATGCCATCGGGCGGTTGTTGCATGACGGAGAAGCGCGGCTGCGGCTTTCGCGCGCTGCACGGCAACTCATCGAAACGCTGTTCAACGTTCGGCCCAACGCTGCGGCGGTCAGAGAGCTCTTCAAACCCGCCTCTAACCAGCCACTCCGGAGGATGTCCGCATGAAACTCGCCTACTTGTGCGCCGATCCTGGCGTCCCCGTGTACGGCACCAAAGGGTGCTCCTTGCATGTTCAGGAGATCGTGCGGGCATTTGACCGTATCGGGTTGACCGGCACGCTCTTTGCGCAACGCGTCGATGGCAAAGCCCCTGCCGACCTCGAACACATCGAAGTCGTCGAGCTGCCCGCGCTGCCTGCGGTCGGCGGCCCCGCGCGCGAACGCGCCCTTCAGGCGGCGAACACCGGCATCGCGCGCCAGGTTTCCGGGCGGGGCCCGTTCGACATCGTCTACGAGCGATACTCGCTATGGAGCCATGCCGGGCTGTCTGCCGGCAAAGTGGCCGGCGCCGTCACGGTACTCGAAGTCAATGCGCCGCTGATCGAGGAACAGGCGCGATTCCGCGAACTGCACGACAAGAAGGCAGCGCTGAACACCTCACTGCGCGCTTTCGCTGCGGCCGACGTGATCGTCGCGGTATCCGATGGTGTGGCCAGGTATCTGGAACAATTCGCTCAGGCACGCAACAAGGTCCACGTCATTCCGAACGGCGTCGATACCGCGCGCTTCGATCATGTGCCGGCACAACGCGAGGAACGCGGAGAGCCGTTCACAGTCGGCTTTGTCGGCACACTGAAACCATGGCACGGCGTCGACATCCTCATCGAGGCGTTCGCCCGGCTGCGCGCAAAGATCCCGGAATGCCGCCTGCTGCTGGTGGGAGACGGACCGGAACGCACCAGTCTTGCTGCGCAAGCCTATTCGCTGGGGGTGGCAGATGCGGTCGAGTTTGCGGGCGCCGTACCGGCTGCGGAGATCCCTGCCCTGCTCGCACGTATGGATGTCGGGGTGGCGCCTTACCCCGAACTCCGCGACTTCTATTTCTCGCCGCTCAAGGTCTACGAGTACATGGCGAGTGCGTTGCCCGTGGTGGCAAGCAGTATCGGTCAGATTTGCGATGTCATCGAGGACGGTCAGGACGGCCTGCTGTGTCGGCCCGGCGACGCCGATGACATCGTCGATGCCTGTACCCGGCTCTATCACGACGACCGGTTACGCAACCGCCTTGGCTTGCTTGCGCGACGCAAAGTCCTTGCAGACCACACCTGGCATTCCGTCGGCCTGCACATACTCAATCTGGCGAGCCTGCCCATCAGCGGTTCCGAAAAGGTCGCGCTGCAATGAGCGACCAGTGTGATCGCCCCGGCAGATCGCCCATACGCCGCATGTGGTCGACGTTCTGGCCGTACCTGAAGCCTCAGCGCACGCTCGTTGTCGGCGGTTTGCTCGGATTGTTGGGCGCGACCCTGATGAGAATTCTGGAGCCGTGGCCGCTCAAGTTCGTGATCGACCGCATCACGGGATTCAGCGGTGAGCGCGCGCGCGTCAATCTCGACGCACTCCGTGACATGGATACGGATCTGCTGCTGCTCGGTGCCGCCGCCGCACTGGTCCTGATCGCG
>JAGRHA010000284.1 GCA_020445205.1 Gammaproteobacteria bacterium | reverse complement strand
GACGACGAGCGCACCGATGAGGTCAATCTCAGGCATCGTCTTCTCGCATCTGCAAGCGGGTGTAGCGGCCAGCCAGCCAGACCAGCAGCAACACGGGCACACCCATCAGCGCCACGAGCACGAAAAAGCGCTCGTACCCGATGTGGTCGACGAGTACGCCGGAGAAACCACCAATGAATTTCGGGAACAACAGCATCAACGAACTGAACAGCGCGTATTGTGTCGCCGAGTACTGCACATTGGTCAGCGCCGACAGATAGGCAACGAACGCCGCCGACGCCAGGCCACCGGCGAGGTTGTCCATCGCGACGACGACGATCAGCAGCGGTACTGACGCACCGACCTTGGCCAGCAACGCAAACAGCAGGTTGGTGGCGGCCACCAGCAACGCCCCCGTGAACAGGATGCGCATGACGCCGAGGCGGTTGACGAGCACGCCGCCGATGACCGCGCCCAGCAGCGTCATGACGACACCGAACACCTTGGTGACATTGGCGACCTCCACCTTGCTGAAGCCCATGTCGACATAAAACACGTTGGCGATCACGCCGAGCACGATGTCAGAGATGCGATACGTGGCGATCAGCGCCAGCACCAGCAAGGCCAGCCAGCCATGTCGAGAAAAAAAGTCGATGAACGGACGCAACACCGCGGACCAGGACCAGCGCAGTATCGGCGTGAGCCAGCGTGGCATGCGCCGGATCCAGTGCGGCTCGCCGTCTGCTGCGGCATCGTCACGCTGCGGTGGATGCGGCTCGCCGACGAGCAGGGTGGTCACAATACCGATCGCCATCAGCCCCGCCATGACGAGGTATGCGAAGCTCCAGGGTGCGTGCTGATAGGTCGCCTCGTCGGGGTCTACCCAGTGCGCGAGCCACAGCACGCCGGCCCCGGCCATGATCATCGCGAGGCGATAGCCGATCATGTAGGTTGCCGCCATCGCGGCCTGCAAACGGCTGCCACCGCTCTCGATGCGGAATGCGTCGATTACGATGTCCTGGGTTGCCGACGAGAAAGCGACCAGCACGGCGAGCAGGACGAGTTGCCGCAGGTCCTGTTGCGGATCGGTGAATGCCATGGCGGCGAGACCGCCGGCGACCGCGATCTGCGCCAACAGCAGCCAGCTGCGTCGCCGGCCGAGCCAGTCACCGAGTAGGGGCAGGTGCACACGATCGACCAGGGGTGCCCAGACCCATTTGAAACCGTAGGCGAGTGCCACCCAGCTGACGAAACCGATGGTCGAGCGATCGATGCCGGCTTCGCGCAGCCAGAACGACAGCGTGCCGAACACCAGCAGCAGCGGCAGACCCGAGGAGAATCCCAACAACAACAGCGTCAGCGGTCGCGGTTGCAGGTAGATGGCGAACGCAGCACGCCAGTCGGCGAGCGCGTCAGAGCGCATAATCGTAATCGACGAGCAATGGGGCGTGATCGGAGAAACGCTTGTTGCGGTAGATCGATGCGCCGGTGATGCAATCCCGCAGCCCCGGCGTCACGACCTGGTAGTCGATGCGCCAACCGACGTTCTTCGCCCACGCCTGGCCGCGGTTCGACCACCAGGTGTACTCGTCGCTTGCCTGGTTGACGACGCGAAAGGCGTCGACGAAACCAAGCGGCCCAAACAATTCGTCGAGCCAGGCGCGCTCTTCAGGCAGGAATCCGGAGTTCTTCTGATTGCCACGCCAGTTCTTGATGTCGTCTTTGGTGTGCGCGATGTTCCAGTCACCGCAGATGATGTACTCCCGACCGCTCCGGCGTAGCTCGTGCAACCGCGGTGTGAGGCGCGCCATGATGTCGAATTTCACCTGCTGGCGAAGCTCGCTCGACGAACCCGACGGCAGGTACAGCGACACAACACTGAGTTGGCCGAAGCGCGCCTCGATCCAGCGTCCTTCGGCGTCGAAATCCGGCCAATCCAGACCCTCGATCACTTCATCGGGCTCGCGCCGTGCATAGATCCCCACGCCGCTGTAACCCTTCTTCTCGGCCGGGTGGTAGTAGCAATTGAAACTCGGCGGCCAATACAGGCGCTCGTTGAGCTGATCGACCTGCGCCTTGAGTTCCTGCAGGCAGACGACGTCGGCTGCCTGGCGGCGCAGCCAGGCGTAGAAACCTTTACGCGCCGCCGACCGGATGCCGTTGAGGTTGAGACTGATGACGCGCATGCGCCGCATTATACGCGCCCACCCTTGTCAGTCCGGCATGCCTTTCGCACAATGCCCGCTCTGTACGAAGGTGGTTTCATGCAACAGTATCAGCGCGATTTTCTCGATTTTGCCCTCGATCTCGGCGTTCTGCGCTTTGGCCAGTTCACGCTCAAATCCGGACGCATCAGTCCGTATTTCTTCAATGCCGGGCTGTTCAACACGGGTGCAGCGCTCGCTCGCCTGGGACGCTACTACGCGCAGGCCATCGTCGATTCCGGGATCCATTTCGACGTGCTGTACGGCCCCGCCTACAAAGGCATCCCGCTCGCTGCCGTCACGGCGGCCGCGCTTTACGACCAGCACGGTATCGATGTGCCGTACGCGTTCAATCGCAAAGAAGCGAAGAGTCACGGCGAAGGCGGCAGCATCGTCGGTCATGCCCTGCAGGGCGACATCTTGATCATCGACGACGTGATCACCGCCGGCACGGCGATCCGCGAATCGATGGATATCATCGCCGCGGAAGGCGCGCGGCCTGCCGGCGTGGTGATCGCACTCGACCGTCAGGAACGCGGCAAGGGCGAACGCTCGGCCATCCAAGAGGTCGAGGCCGACTATGGCATGCCGGTCGCGGCCATCGTGCGTCTTGGCGATCTCGTCGAATTCATACGCCAGCGTGGCGACGCCGCCGAGCACCTGGCCAATATCGAAGCCTACCGTCGCGAATACGGCGTGTGAGCGGGCTGCGCGATCAGCCGAGCACCAGCTTGATGCCGACCAACAGGGTGATGGCCTCGAACGCACGTTTGATCCAACGGTTACCCTTGAGGATGGCGAGGTGGGCACCGGCGTAACCGCCGAGCAGCGAGCCCAGCAACAAAGCCGGAAGCCACTCCCAGCGCACCTCCCCGAGAATGCCCAGGGCGATCGCGCCGCTGCCGTTCCACACGATGCCGACCAGCACCAGGGTGTAGGCGACCGCCTGACGGTAGTCGGCACCGAACCAGCGCACCAGCCACAAGGTCACGAACAGTCCTGTGCCCGATGTCAGTGAGCCGTTGAGCACGCCGATCAGGAACAACACTGCCCCGCCCCACCAAAGCCCGCTGCCACTGCGGTTGCGCGGCTCCTCGACAAGCCCCATGCTGCCCTTGACGATCGAGTACAGGCCGAGTCCGATGGTCAGCGTACCCAGCGCAATCTCGGCGTAACGCCCCGGCACACGCAGAATGAGGCTGGCACCGAGCAGCACGCCGGGGACCCCGGTGGCAATGATGAACACGACGAATCGCCGTTTCAGGCCACCTTCGCGCAGATGTCGCAGCGTCGCGCCGATACCGAGCGCCACCGAGGCGATCTTGTGCGTCGCCAGCGCGACGCCGAAAGGCAGGCCGAGAAAGATCAGCGCCGGCAACTGCAGCAATCCGGCGCCGCCACCGGCGAACGCCGAGAACAGGTTGGCAAGCAGCGAAACGAAAAAAAGTATGAATTGTTCCACACACCTGCCGCTATGGAGAAAACCGGAACCATTATAATGGCGCCTGATCCGCCCGCTGCGCACCCATGTACATGCCGCTGACAACCCGAACCATCGCCATCATTCTGATGATCTTCGCCGCACTGTCGACGTCGGTCTCGGCCGCCACCATCAAGAAATGGGTCGATGAGAACGGCGTCACCCACTACGGCACCGCGGTGCCGCCGCAGTATGTCGATCGCGAACATTCGGAACTCAATGCACGCGGCATCGAAGTCAAACGACACGATCGTGCGATGACGCCGGAAGAACTCGAGCGCGAGAGGGCCATCGAAGCGATGCGCGCCGAACAGCAGGAACTCCTCGAAGAACAACAGGCACGTGACCGCATCCTGTTGAATCTCTACCGCAACGAGGACGATCTCGTCATGGCACGAGACGGCAAGATTGCGCAGATCGAGAGCCAGATTCGCCTCAACCACAATGAAATCCGACGCCTGAAAACGCGTCTGTCGGAATTCCAGGCCGCAGCCGCGACTGCTGAACGCAGCGGAAGACAACTCAGCGCCACACAAAAGGCCAACCTCGAAAGTACGCAGCGTTCGATCGAACGCTCGTATGCGATCATCTTGAGCAAAGAAGACGAGAAGCGCGCAACGCTCGAACACTACGACTACGATCTCGAGCGCTTCCGTACACTGCGCCATGGTGGCGCAAAATCCGCGAATGCCGAACACGTCAGCGAGTTCGAGTTTCCGGATCTCGTGGACACCGCGGTGCATTGCGTCGACCAGAGGCAATGCGAGCGACTGTGGCAGCAAGCCCAGGAATATGCACGCAGACATGCGACAACCCCGGTCGACCTCGCCGCCGAACGCATCCTGGTCACCGCACCGCCGCGTGACCTTCACGACATCAGCATCACGGTATCGCGGCTGGCCGACCACGAAGGTGCGGGAGAACGCATTTTCATGGACGTGCAGTGCGCGAACTTCACCGAAGGTCGCGAGTTCTGCAAAGGTGCGGAAGTCATCGCCATCCGCAACGGCTTCAAAAGGGCGCTCGGCATCGACACGGCCGGCGGCGAGCGCTAGCTTCCATTCACACCCGATACGCGCAAGCGACGGAGCTCCCTCTGACCGCCTGACGAGGCGCGGTGAGCGTGCTGTACGCGCCTTACACGCACAGGCCGCAACGCAGCTGGCGAGCACAAATGGCCCGCCCCTTCGACATGCATCCCGAATCTGGCCATGCAGCGTCGCTCAGCGTTCGATCAGGCACACGATACGCCGTTCCCCACCCCTCGCCTGACCCGATTGGCGCGGCGATACGGGCGCAGGCCCGGTGCAAACAGACCCCGTTCCGCGCCTGTCGGAATACGTGCCTGCGACCAGCCCGCCCGCAGCGTCCCAATGACATCACATGTCGACACGCTGCGGCGGAGTGGCGCCGTCACCTGCATGCTGAGAGGAAACGCCGGGGCAAAGCAGAGGCGCTGAACATGGCGGTGCCGCCAGACGGTGGGTCAGCTGGGGTCGAACAGGCCGTGGCTCAACACCTGCCAGTCGGCTTCCCAGGCCGACAGCGTGTTATGCGCGAAACGTGAACGCAGGAACTGCTGCATGCGCCCCTCGACGAAGGCCGTCAGCAGCGCGGCCGCCGCTTCGGGCGTGGTGCGCAGACTGGCATCCTGGCGCAGCTGT